>JAHELO010000122.1 GCA_024644145.1 Christiangramia sp. | reverse complement strand
CTTTCGCTTTATCAAGCAATTCCCTACCCGCTTTCGGGGCATCATAAGAACTATAATAAAGATCCCTCCCATTCCATTGAAAAGAAGATTGCCTACGCACGTTCTTAAGAATATGTGGTATTTGTTTACCGGTTCTTAGATCGTAAATGTAAGCCGTTGCCCAGTCACTTCCATTAACCGAAACAGCTACTGCCAGAAGATTTTCCTTTTCATTTATTTCTTCCTCAATTATAAGGAGATGATCTCCTTTTTTTTCCAGTAGATCCTTCCCTCTAAATAGTCTTGTCCAGTTTTTTTTATCACTAAGTTTATATGAATAATCTATAGATTTAGTATAACTATTCCAATCAGTTTTAAATTTGAATTTTGCCTTAAGTTTCGTATCCCGACGTTTATAATCATCTGTTTTCTCCCTGCGGGCATAGTGCATCATCCCAATTTGCCCTCTAAGCTCATAATAATATTTCTGTTTTTTAGAAAGCTTATGAGTGATCTTATTCTGGGCCTCCAGCCATGGTTTTAATCTCAGATCTTCAGGGTCTTCCATCCACTGGTAGGGATCATGAATTGTATCACCAAAGTAAATATCCACAATCTCTTCTTTTGGAGTCTGTGGATATTCATATATATCCTGAGAATACGTACTAAGCCCTATTACCAGTAATAGGATAAAAGAAAAATATTTCATTATTAAGATATTGGGTTAAGTTCTACGAGCAGAAATGGTAGGGGTTTAGCTCAGGTTAATTAATTTATTTCGCGTTAAAATTAACAAATCAATAGCAATAAGAAAGGAATATCAAATAAAACATAACGGCCAGGCCTATATTAAATGCTATGGATGCTTCTGGCAAACCTATAAAAAAAAGCCTGGTTCATCCTTAAAAGGAATACTACCAGGTACATACCCACTATATAAACGTAGATACATAAAGTTGCAGCTCAAAAAATGTTATCTTGTCATCAAGGATGCTCCCTGGATTATAAACAAAAAAAATGGCTGTTAACGAGGATTATTTAAAATACGTTCAGGAACAATTCGCGTTATTTGGTGATATTGAAATCAAAAAGATGTTTGGAGGAATTGGGATTTTTACCAATGGAGTAATGTTCGCCATGATCGCTAACGACACCTTGCGCTTTAAAGTAGATGAGACCAACCGCCAACAATATGAGGAAAGAGATATGCGGCCATTCTTTTCAGGCAGTAAAAAGAAAGGAATGCCTTATTGGGAAGTTCCTCCAGATATCCTTGATGATAGAAGCCTGCTAAAGGAATGGGCAAATCAATCCCTTAAAATTGCTCAGAAAGCTGCCGGAAAAAAATAACCATATTGTTATTTTTACCAGTGTTAAACATCCAGCAATCATGAAAATAAAATTAGATTCTGAAATTACCTGCCCCCACTGCGGATATAAAAAAAATGAAACCATGCCCATGAATGCCTGTGAATTTTTCTATAAATGTGAAAATTGTAGCGAGGTCTTAAAGCCCAGGGAAGGTGATTGCTGTGTTTACTGCTCCTATGGAACAAATCCCTGTCCCCCCATACAGCAGAATAAAGGTTGTTAAGACGATATTCATTCTCTTATCAAAATGTCGTAACCGAAATTATATCCTAAATGTGGAAAATTATTTAATTTTTAAAATTCAAAGCACTCCGCTAATCTTAATTAATGAGAACTGAAAACTACCTGCTTAAAGAAATACAACCTACGGACATTTCTAATATTCATAAAGGCCTGTCTGATCCCGAGATTACCAGATATTATGATGTACATTTCCCTACCCTTGAGGCTACTACAGAACAAATGGAATGGTATGAAAATTTACGAAATAATGAAACCGGAATTTGGTGGGGTATCTACGATATTCTAAACGAGCAATTCTGCGGTGCTGCAGGCTTCAATGGTCTTAATAAAATGCACCGAAAGGCAGAAATTGGATTGTGGCTTATTAAAGATTTCTGGGGTCGCGGGATATTAAAAGAAATTATGCCCCGGCTTTTTGAATATGGATTCACAAAATTAGACCTCAACAGGATTGAAGGCTTTGTTGTTAGTGAAAACCTAAAATGTAAAAAGGCCTTAGAAAAAATCCATTTTACCCTGGAAGGTACCATGCGAGAATGCGAAATTAAAAATTCTGAAAAAATTAATGTAGACGTATATTCCATCCTTCTGGCAGAATGGAAGAAATATTACTCTAAATAGGTAATTACCGCGGTATTATAAATGTATGTAATTATTCCATATCAGAAATCCTGGAAGTTGACCCTTCAGCCTCTTTTAAATATACCTGTCCGTCTTTCATTACAAAAACGACCTCTTCTATAGCCTTGATAAAATCATTTTCCAGATCCCCTTTTATGGCAATTATATCGGCAAAAGCTCCTGCCTGTATCACTCCTATTTCTTTTTCTTTCTTTAAACTTTTAGCAGAGAGATAGGTAGATGATTGTAAAATATCTAAAGGTTTCATTCCCGAGTCAAAATAAGCTCTGAACATATCTCGCGACGATACACCACGGGGTACATGTATGTTGGTATAATTATCAGATCCTGCCACTATTGTAACTCCTTTCTCAATTGCATTCTGTAATCTATCCTGCATACGGGTTATATAACTATCTATCCATGTAGGTTCTCCCGGAACACTGCCTTCCGGGAGGTAATAGCTTTCCATATAATTGCGGCTATTTTCTGTGGGAACCAGATATACTTTTTCCTTAGCCATCAAACTAAGTGTGGTATCTGCAATGAAAAAGCCATGTTCTATTCCATCTACTCCTGCTTTAATAGCTTCCCAGGCCGATTTGTTATTTACAGAGTGTGCGGTCACTGTAAGTCCGTAATCATGGGCTGTTTCAACTATAGATTGCATTTCCTGTATAGTTAGTCTGGTATTGTTTGGAAGATTATCTGCACATATCTTGATAAGATCTACTCCTTGATTAACATGTTCCCGAACCGCATTAATAGCATCATCCTTATCTTTAATAACCCGGTATTCCTGCTCGATTATTCCCTGGTATTCCTCATTAACACCATATATCTGCCCGCCGGCACTGGATATGATCTTTCCTACGGCAAAAATTCTTGGGCCTTGCACAGAACCTTCATTAATCGCATCCCTTAAAGCTACATCTAAAAATGGACCTGAATTCCCTAGATCTTTGATAGATGTAATCCCTACATCTAGATAAGATCTTGCTCTTTCCACTCCCCTGAGTGCTCTCAATGCTTCACTTTCCAGCACGAGGGTAGCGATACTGTGTTTGGAAAAATCGTCCTTGAGCTCCTGGTTAAACAGCACATGGGTGTGTGCATCAATTAAACCTGGAAGTACAGTATAATCCCGAAGGTCTATTACATTTGCATTTTCTGGAATATTATCGCCCTCCTCTACACTCAATATTTTTTTACCCTTTACATGAATCACCCGATCCTGAACCAAACTATTTGATTCACTATCATACATTGTCCCCGCCTGGATATAGAATCCATTATTCTGGCCAGAAAGAAAAAAGATATTTAAAAAGAAAAATAATAGACTAAGGTGAGTAGTTCTCATAGATGCTAGTGTCGTTGGGAGTCTCAAGTTATAAAGAAAAAAACAAACTCAATAATAATGAAATACCGCTACTTAGAAAAAATGCTTTATGCTAATTTCCATATTTTAATATCTTATAATTAAAATTAATCAGCAAATAATATCATTTAGACTATGTCTACAATTGTACAGGCTAAAACTCTCGAGCATTTGCAAGAAATAGAGGCGCTGGCTAAAATAATCTGGACTGAACATTATACTCCCATAATTGGCGCGGAGCAGGTAAGCTATATGCTTAATAAATTTCAAACTGTGAAGGCTATGGAGGATCAATTGAAAAATGGATATAGTTATTTTATGATATTAAATAATCGTGCCTGCATAGGATATTTCTCTTATACAGTAGAAGAAAGGTTGCTGTTTTTGAGCAAACTATATATTTTAAAAAATATGAGAGGCCATGGACTGGGTAGAATTGCCATATCATTTATTGTCAACCAGGCGAGAAAATTAGACCTGGATAAATTAAGACTTACAGTAAACAAGAATAATGTCGATTCTATTCAAGCTTATATAAAATTAGGATTCGAAATAAAGGGTACTATAGTGCAGGATATAGGAAAGGGCTTTGTTATGGATGATTATGTTCTTGAAAAAAATTTATAAATGTAAAAAGGCCTGATATTTAAACCAGGCCCTCTCAGAATTTTTAATGGTGATTGAGGTTCAGATTAGAACATCGTCTAAACAACTCAGGATTTTATATTATAAGATTTAATTATTTTCTTCAATTGCATTTTCAGGTCGTGACCTGTATCAAAAATCATTTGTTCATTGGTAGGAAAAGGTAGCATTTTATTATTTATATAAACCATATCTTCCTTATTTAAAGCTCGCTTATCCCCATCTATTGTAGTGAATATATTCTCGAATAAGAAATTACTCGTTATACCAAAATTATCAATAGTATTTTTAGTATCAAGATCAATAAAAAATACTTTGGCGGCAATCTGTGAAGTTTTAGATTGAATACTTTCCCGCACCTTGCATTTTACTTCTATGATATTATCAATTTTAATATCATTCCCAAGACTGTCCTTGGCCACGTTCCCATTTCTATCAAGCTTATATTTCCAGCCATCTACGATCTCCCGGGCGCGTTCAAACTCACGTTCCTTGATATGTTCCGGTGAAATATGGATATCCTTAATGACAAGCTCTACTGAATAATCAAAATCAGCACCCTCATACTCCCTGGTATAAAATTCGCTCCAGAATTTATTTTGATTATTAAAATCAATGTCCAGTAATTCATCTTCCAGACCTTTAGGCATAATTAGATCTGTCTCATTATGTACAGAAACATAGATATGATCTTTCCCCAGAAGATGAGCTTCTTCCATCAGGCTTCTAGTATTGGAATATCCAGGATTTATCTTATCGAGATATTTAAAAGTATTGTAGGCAGATCTTATTTTTCTCTTATTACCGCTTGTAAGTAATTTATTCCCTTTTTCGTACAGGAATGCAGTAAGTTTATTTTTGGCTGTATGAATATCATTCCTATAATCTGTAAACTTAAAGACTAATTTCTTCCCTTCTACCTGTAATGGTAAAAGCGGTCTTATTTTATTCTGGCGGGCATCGAGTTTTAAATAGGTATCATAAATTTTTCTATAAAATTCAGGATTACCATCTCTTTTCAAGTTTTCAATAGAACGCAGGTCACGTTCATTTGCTTTATAAAACGCCTCGTGCAACATAAAAACGTATTCTGCATTCCTTTTTTTGAATTTATTCGCTCTTAATTTCGAAACCGATGAATTGATAGCAGTTTCATAATTTCCTGAATTAAGGGCAACGGAGACATGCTTTTTAGTACTGCAGGCGGCTACCGCTAACAATACCATAGAGTAGAGTAAAATTTTTTTCATAAGATTGAATTAGTAGTTCAATAAATCGGCAATCTATAATCAGGCCAAATGTTATAACTTGATCAACTTTTGTTAAAAAAATCACGAAAATATCTTAATTTTTCTCTGGAAGAAATTTTTCTTCAATAAAAATTAAATTTACCTACCTGTTTTTACACATTATATAATAGGCCAATATAAGTTCCGCGAGATTCATGGAAGTTTTAATTAATTTTACCCAATATTATTTTCAGGGCCTGGCCAGGATATGTGCCTAACTAGCGTAACT
>JAHELO010000121.1 GCA_024644145.1 Christiangramia sp. | reverse complement strand
GGATGTTTAAATTCCTCCAGGGGTTGCGCGTCCTCTGTAAGTTCTACACCCACCAGCATTGCTCCTTTAGGTAAATGCGCATAAAAATCTTCAAATGTCTTATAATGGAAATAAGGCATTGCTCCCACCGCTTTATGCGTATCACAAGCCTGTTTTGAATACCTGTTCCCGATTGTAAAAATAAAACTGGCTCCCATATTTTGCGCCGATCTCCATAATACTCCTAGATTCTCGGGGGTCTTTCCGTTTTGTATACCTATACCAAAAAATCCCTGCTTAAGATTATCTGTCTCCATTCCACAAAAGTAATATTCTTAGCAGAAAATTATTTCATTACGTATACCGAGAATCGCCATTTGTCGCCTTTCATAAGGCTTTTACCTAATATTTATCTGAAATTCAATTAGTTATAATAACTTAGAGAATAGACCAACCAAAATAATACTAAAGATGATCCACAAAAATTTAAAGGTCCGGGAGATAGCAGCTATACTACCGGCATTACTTCTTGCAGCGATGTTAATATTAACATCATGTAATAACAAAGAATACCAGGAGGTACCAGAAGAGAAAAAATTGACAGCCACAGATAGCATTAAGCGAGGTGAATATCTCGTAAAAACCATTGGCTGCCATGATTGTCATTCTCCTAAACGCATGGGTGAAAAAGGAATTGAAGAAATTCCTGAACTGGCCTTATCGGGCTACCAGGCAGGAAATTCATTGCCCCCGATGAACCAACAAGCCATACAGGATGGATGGATGTTAATGAATGGTGACCTCACTGCTTTTGTAGGTCCCTGGGGAGTTTCATACTCGGCAAATATCACTTCAGATGACACCGGCATAGGCAATTGGAGCCTGAAGCAATTTACCACAGCCATGAAAGAAGGAAAATTAAAAGGTGATAAAAATGGCAGGACCATCCTGCCTCCAATGCCCTGGGAAAATTTCGCAAAAATGGCCGACGAAGATCTAGAGGCTATATATAAATATTTGCAAAGTACCCGGCCGGTTAAAAATGAAGTTCCTGCACCTGTACCACCTAATAAACTGGATAGTCTCAAAACAGCATAAAAAAACCGGCATCTGCCGGTTTCCTTTTTTATTTAACTGTAAATGTTTTGAGCAATCCTTTACTTTGAGGATCTGGCACTTCAGAAACCAGGGCATAAGTTCCTGGCCTAAGATCTGCTTTAAAATATCCTGTCCCGCCGGCATTCATTTCCTGCATTCCGCCCAGGAATTTAAATCCCTGCGGCGCGGGTGTTTGTAAACCTTTAGGATTTGCCCAGTTCATCCAGCTATTTAGTGCTGCCATATCAGCTCCCTGGTCTACCCAGACTAAATTCACGTCGTGCTTAACAAAATTCTCATGTACTTTTTGTTCGCCGAATTCCACTTTGAAGATCTTTTCCCCTGGTGTTACCTTTTCATTAAAAGTGATTCCATTAACAGCATCTATTGAGATTGTGTAATCTTCAGTCACCTCAACTTTAGAACTATCTGCCTGAGTAACCTGAATCTCCTTAAACATTCCCTGGACAGAATGAAATACACCATTGGGCATTTTTACGTAACATTCCATAAGATAAGTGCCTGGCTCTAAATAGATAGTTGACTCACTGGTAGTTTGAGCCGAAGTTAGCCCAACGCCACCGGTAAACTCCACCTCCTGAAACCACTCCGGTAATTTGGAAAATGCTGTATTTGCAGCTTCCTGATCGCCTGCAATGATCGCATTCATTCCCTCCTGAAATGGTCCGGTTAAATCAGCCTGGGCATCTTCCAGCCCTCTCCCCTCCGGATATTTTTCAAAAAGCACGAAATGAGTTTCATTAGATTTATTCTTATACCTGAAGGTATGCCAGCCTGATGGTAATTCATCTTTCGTTTTAAATTCCATGGCATTGGTGGTTATATCCACTACCGCAGATTTAGTTTTTTCACTTTGTTCCGCCGTACTTTCTGTAAGGTCCTTATCCATCTCAGTTTCATCTTTTTTCTCTTTATCCTGGCAGGCCAATGTAACAGACCCAATAAAAATTAAAAGCAATACCCTGGTGCAAATCTTAGTGATTTTACTGATTTTCATATGATTATAATTTGATTGGTTGAAAGACAAAATTTTGCAGGGACAATTCTAAATTCTTAAATTTTAAGGAATTCACCAAGAAAATTCTTTTCTCATTGAGTTTTTAAACATCTAAAACTTAATTAATTGTCAAAAAACCAAACAAGTTGGCAATTCCAGACGAACTTTGAAATCAGTTTATTAAATTTAAGATTCTGGTAAAATGAAAATTTAAAAAACAGACTCATATGCTCGAAAAAAGCCGGATTGTAATTGAGAATATTAAACCCATTATCAATTGCGGTGCTTATGCCGTAAAGCGAGTGGTTAATGAGATCGTCGCAGTGAACGCTGATATTTTTGGAGACGGTCACGATATCATCCAGGCTTCCATTTTCTATAAACATGAAAAAGAGCGCAGCTGGAACGAAACCAGAATGCACCCTACGGTTAACGACGGCTGGAGTGGTTCCTTTAAGGTAGAAAATCAAGGCGCCTATGAATATTATATCCAGGGATGGGAAGATCATGGTCTTAACTGGCGTCATGGAACAATTAAAAAGATCGAAGATGGGCAGCAGGTTAATTCAGAATTACTGGAAGGTGCAGAGCTTCTTAAACCACTGCTTAAAAAATGTAGTAAATCTGAAGCTGAATTTATAAAAAGTGCCATAGCTTCTTTTACTGAACCAGAAAAATATGAGGAGGCAGTAAATATTTGTTTAGACAGTCACCTGGAGGCAATATTCCTAAAGTATCCTATTAAAGCAGTGCCTTATGAATCACAAAAAATACCGGTTTATGTAGACCGGGAAAAAGCCAGATTTAGTACCTGGTACGAGTTTTTCCCCAGGTCTTCATCTTCGCAAGAAGGCCGGCATGGTACTTTTAAAGATTGTGAAAAGATCCTTCCCCGGATCGCTGAAATGGGTTTTGACGTTTTATATTTCCCACCCGTACATCCCATTGGTGAAGTAAACCGGAAAGGAAAGAATAACTCCACTACCGCTGCACCAGATGATGTTGGTTCGCCGTGGGGAATTGGGTCGCAAAAAGGAGGTCACAAAGACCTTCATCCTCAACTTGGAAATATAAAAGAGTTCAAATCTTTAGTTCAAAAAGCAAAAGAACTGGACATTGAAATTGCAATGGATTTTGCTCTGCAGGCTGCACCAGACCATCCCTATGTAAAAGAGCACCCAAAATGGTTTAAATGGAGACCCGATGGCAGCATTCAGTACGCCGAAAATCCTCCAAAAAAATACCAGGATATACTTCCCATATATTTTGAATCTGAAGAATGGAAAAAAATGTGGACAGAATTCAGGGATATTGTTCTTTACTGGATAGAAGAAGCTGGAATAAATATCTTCAGGGTAGACAACCCCCACACTAAACCCTTCTACTTCTGGGGTTGGCTTATTGCCGAGGTTAAGAAAAAACATCCTGATACGCTGTTCCTTTCAGAAGCCTTTACGAGGCCCAAGATCATGGAGCAGCTGGCAAAGCAGGGTTTCACCCAGTCTTATACATACTTTACCTGGCGCAACCATAAACATGAAATAATAGATTATGTAAACGAGCTTACAAATACAGATCTAAAGGAATATTTCAGACCTAATTTCTGGCCGAACACTCCAGATATAAATCCGTTCCATCTGCAAGGCGCTAACGAATCCATGTACATGATAAGGTACTTTCTCGCAGCCACTTTGAGTTCTAATACCGGCATCTATGGACCTGTATATGAATTCATGATCTCAGACGCCATCCCTGGAAAAGAGGAATACCATGACTCAGAAAAATATCAAATAAGACACTGGGACTGGAAAGCTGAAAATAAACTGATGCGGGTGATCGCCAGAATCAACCAGGCAAGAAAGGAAAACTCGTCACTGCAACAAACCAACAACATACATTTTTGTGAAATACATGATGATGGAATGATGGCATATTACAAATACGATGAGGAGCGACAAAATAACACCTTAATGGTGGTGAGCCTTGATCCGCATAATTCCAAACAGGCTTCAGTTAAAGTCCCCAGGCATGAACTAAGCCTCGATTTCGGGCAGAACATAAGAGTTGAAGATCTAATTACCGGTAATTCCTATAATTGGGACCAGGAATGGTGCTTTGTAGAGTTACACCCCGGAATGCCATTTCACCTTTTTAAAATTCATAAAAACTGAGAGCATGGCGAAGAAGGTGAAATCAAAGATAAACACATCAGATTTTCAATTTAAATGCACCTGGAAAGGTGCATTTGAAGATCAGGAATTCATCAAGACTTTCAGCACCGAGATCCTTGAGAACTATATTCTCAAAAAACGCTGGTATGCAGGAAAATCAAGTACACTTAAATACATTGAAGTTGTAGACCACTGCAAATTAACTTCAGAAAAAAACACTTTTTATGGCGTGCTGATCGAGATCAACTTCAGCGAGGCTTTTTTTCAGGATTATTTTATTCCCCTAAGTTTTATTTCAGAAACAGAGGGAAAACTGGAGACGAATACCATCATAGCGCCGGTAACATTTCGGGGTGAAGAAGGACATTTAATTGATGCTATTCATATTGAAGATTTCAGGCATCTGGTTTTTGATAAGATCATGGCTTACACATCAGATCAGGAAGGTAAAAAGGTAATCTTTCACAGGTCTGAGACCGTCAAACCCATGAAATATAAATCTTCACGGTTTATGGGAGGGGAACAGAGCAATACTTCGATTATTTACAATGAATCGCATGTAATGAAATTCTTCAGAAGGATCTATACGAGCAAGAATCCAGATTACGAAATTAGCAGGTTCCTTACTGAAAAAAGCAATTTCAAGAATATTCCGGCCTATGTGGGCAGTATCAACCTGGCTATGGATAATGGTGATACTATCACACTAGGCCTTATGCAGGATCTACTGGAGAATGAAGGTGACGCCTGGAAATATATGCTTCAGGAACTAAAATCTGTCTACACCAATATTGAAAAGAAAAGGATTAAGGTGAATAAACTGCCTGATATCCCTTTATATCAAAGACAACCTATAAGTACCATCCCGCCTGAAATAATAGATTTTGCAGGGCTCAACATTTTTCTAAAAGTTTCCAAGCTCGCCTTAAGAACCGCAGAGATGCATATTGCCCTGGGCAGCGATATGCAGGATACCGCATTTACTCCCCAGAAGTATAATGGAGATTATGCCGTATGGCTGAAGAACCGTCTTATATATATGTTCCAGAACAGGTTGAACACCATCGAAAATAACATGCATAAGTTAGATGGAGAAGCACTGGAGCTGGCCAAGGAATTCCTGGACAAGAAAAAAGAGATCAGAGAACACTTTCTGAATTTTAACTGGACCAGGATGAAAAGTGAGCGTATTAGAATACATGGTGATTTTCATTTGGGACAGGTACTGGTAGACCATGATGATTTTTATTTGCTGGATTTTGAAGGTGAACCAGAAAGTACCATTCAGGATAGAAAAGTGAAACAACCACCCTTAAAAGATGTGGCAGGAATGTTCAGATCATTCCATTACGCCATTTACTCTACAATTTTTAACAATGACGGAAGTTTCACTACCTCGCAGGAAGACATGTTTGATGCCGGTGAAATCTTGTATAAGTTCATGATCGGCGTTTTTATGGAGACCTATATCGATAAAGTACAAAATGAAAATCTTAACATAGGATATAAGCAGGAAATAGAATTTTTACTGGATTATTGTCTATTGGAAAAAGCGGTGTATGAACTGGGTTACGAAT
>JAHELO010000120.1 GCA_024644145.1 Christiangramia sp. | reverse complement strand
CCATTGGGAAGGGTGCTAATAAATTCATGGATCCCAATTTGTTTGGCCGCTGAGATCACATCTTCTTCAGAAATCTCAGAACTATCTAGATTAATATTATTCATGATCGTATCTGCGAATAGAAAGACATTTTGCAGTACTACGGCGATCTGAGCCCTTAACGATCTCAGTTGTATATCTTTCACATTTATCCCATCCACGAGAATATCGCCACTATCAATTTCATAAAATCTGCTGAGAAGGTTTATTATAGTGGATTTCCCTGCACCGGTTGCACCTACTATTGCAACGGTTTCACCCTGCTGAACCTTAAAGGAAATACCTTTTAAAACCTCTTCATCATCAACATAACTGAATCTTACATTTCTGAATTCAATCTCACCCCGTAAATTATCGATCTCTAAAGTACCTTTGTCTTCAATTCTTGCTTCTGTGTCCAGCACACCAAAAACCCTGTTAGCTGCCACCATTCCCATTTGCAGGGTATTAAATTTATCTGCGATCTGCCTTAATGGCCTGAAAAGCATTTGAGATAATTCTATAAAAGCAACGATGATCCCTAAAGACATTTCATCCCCGGCTATAACCCTCAACCCTCCAAACCACACAATTAAACCAATGGTTATAGAAGTAGACATTTCTGCGATCGGGAAAAAGATGGAGTTATACCACACGGTCTTCACCCAGGCTTTCCTATGTTTATCATTAATTTTTTTGAAGTTGGCATATTCTGTCTTCTCCCTTGTGAAAAGCTGAACTATTTTCATTCCCGTGATCCTCTCCTGAACAAAGGTATTCAGGTCTGCCACCTGAGTTCTTACTTCTTCAAAAGCAAGTTTCATTTTCTTCTGAAAAACCCTGGTAGCGTAGATTATGAAAGGCAGTACAGTTAAAACCAGCAACGTTAATTCCCAGCTTTTGTAGAACATTACTCCCAGTACCACCAGCATTTTAAGCAAATCGCTAATGATCATGAACAGACCCTGACTAAAAATACTTGATATGGTTTCTATATCACTTACCGCCCTGGTCACCAATCTTCCTACTGCCGACTTATCAAAGTACTTCATCCGGAAGCCGAGCATATGCTCAAATAGTTTTACCCTTATATCCCGAACTACGCCCAGCCCAAGCCAGTTAGCATAATAGATAAAGCAGAACTGGAAGATCACCTCCAGCACAAGAACGCCAAGCATAAGACTTACATAATAGATAAGGCTTTCAAAATCTGAAGGCATCAAGGCCTCATCTATTGTTTCCTGTAACAGGATAGGTCTTAGAACGGCGAACAGGGAAACAAGAATAGCGGCAATACCAACGAAATAGAATATTCGCTTATAAGGATTCGTGTATTTAAGCAATCGCTTAAATAACTCCATATCAAATGCATTACCTGTCTTTGTTGCCATTTACTTCTTTCTGATATTTTCAGGATATTCGATCCTGGTTAAATATAATCCGTGCGCCGGAACCGAAGTCCCGGCCTTACTTCTGTCTTCACTCTTTATTACTTCATGTATATGCGACACCGGATATTTCTCCTGCCCAATTTCTACCAGGGTTCCAACGATGGCACGTACCATATTCCGCAGAAACCTGTCGGCTGTTATATGAAAAACCAGTTTCTCATCCTTCACTTCCCATCTTGCATCGTCAATCCTGCAATTATAGGTTCTAACATCTGTCCTGCTTTTAGAAAAACATTTAAAATTAGTGTATTCTTTTAGAACTGTAGCGGCCCTGTTCATTTTCTCAACATCCAGATCATGTTTCAGAAACCAGGCAAGATCTTTGCTGAAGGCATCTTTTTGCTGAACTAAATGGTATTCGTAGCTCCGGGAAAGAGCATCAAATCTTGCATGAGTATCACATTCTACCTGGAAGATCTCAGAGATCGCAATATCCTTTGGCAGCATGGAATTGAGTTTATATTTTAGTATAGACTCATCTATAGTATGCTCATAATCAAAATGCGCAAACATCTGCTTAGCATGAACCCCTGCGTCTGTCCTACCTGCACCTACGATATCGATTCCCGAACGAAGTACCTTACTAAGATTTTTCTCAAGCATTTCCTGAACACTTATAGAATCAGGTTGATTCTGCCAGCCGTGATATGCTTTTCCAAAATATGAGAGTTCTATAAAATACCTCAAGCTCCGCTTTCTTTTTATATTAGCGAAATGCAAAGATAAGGCAATTATAACAAGGAAAAAGGCATAGGGTCGCCATCCTTTGTTAAACGAATTTTAAAAATTTTCCCGATTTGAAAAAGATACTTTTGCTAAGCGACACCCATGGTCATATGGACGAACGAATTCTACATTACGCACAGGAGGCCGATGAAATATGGCACGCCGGTGATATAGGAACATTGGAGGTCACCGATAAATTGCAGGCGGCAAAACCACTAAGAGCCGTATATGGAAATATAGACAACGCTACGATACGAAAGGAATTCCCTCTAAATAACAGGTTTATGTGTGAGGAGGTAGATGTATGGATCACCCATATTGGTGGTTATCCAGGTAGATATTCACCGGCGGTTAAAGAAGACATAAAAGCAAACCCACCCCAGATCTTTATCTCCGGACATTCTCATATTCTAAAGGTGATGAACGATAAAAATCTAAATTTGCTTCATATGAATCCCGGCGCTGCTGGAAAACAGGGTTTTCACAAAAAGAGAACCATGTTGAGATTTAAAATTAACGGCAGAAATATCACAGACCTTGAAGTAATAGAGCTGGAATAGCAAGAATATTATATACAGTATTTAGAATTCATAGTATTAAAAAACCCGAAGCTTTCACTTCGGGTTTTTCACGCACTAATACTACTAAGATGATAGGCTTATCGTAATCGATCTACAGATTTTACGAGATCTTCGTCCTTTTTGATGGCCTTATTGGCCAAAACAATAAAAACGATAGAAATAATAGGAAGAAACATCCCAATACCCTTCTCTGAAATATCCATCTCTCCAGGTAAAGTTAGAGACCAATAAACAAACACTCCTAGTAAAAAAAGGTTCAATATTATATTCAAACGCCCCAGTACAAACTGGAGTTTTCTATTTCTAAACATAAAAATACTCACCACAGAAATTGCAGCTGAAGTTAGGAACATACCCAGGGTGATTATATGATCCTGAGCATATACGGCTTCCCCTGCAGAATTTTGCCAAAGTGAAAATACGAAAATGAGTCCTGCACTCGTTATTGCAGCTAAAAGTAAATAAACAGTTTGTATTCTTTGAAGCATATTTCTTGCGGTTGCGGGACAAAAATAAAAGATTCTTTTTAGAAATCCTGTGATAAATTTTAAAATAAAGTTGTATTATTGCAATAACATTTCGTAACCCATTCAATGTTGGTTACTTAAGTCTCCAAACTTTTTTTCTTCCGCGAGAAGTTTTTAAAATCAATCCAAACAAAATTATTTTAACGCATACATGTTTGAAATTTCAGAATTAAAGGCTAAAAAGCTTCCTGAACTTAAGGAAATCGCTGAGACCCTGAACGTTCCTAAGTACAAAACTTTAAAAAAACTAGATTTGGTGTATCAAATTCTGGACTACCAGGCATCAAATCCTAAAAAGGTGAAAGAAGTTCTTACCGACGAAAACCAGGAGCCTACTCCAACGAAACCGCAGAAACCTGCAAAAATAGGAAGTGATAAAAAACCTTCCAGGCAAAAGACATCTTCTAAATCTGCCGGACAGTCTAAACCGGAACAGTCCAGGCCGTCAGGAAAAGATTCTGCTTCTGCTTCTCAAAAAGATGATAACAGGAATAACGCTCCTGTCAAGAATCAAAACAGGGACAGAAGCCAATCCAATAAAAAGGATTCCCGTAGCCGCAATGAAAATCGCAGCGACAACAGGAATGATAATCGCAGCGATAATCGTAATGACAACAGAAACGATAATCGCAACGAAAATAGAAATGATAGCAGAAATGATAATCGCAATGATAACCGTAGTGATCATAAAAAGAACAACGGGAATCGTGATAACAGAAACCGTTACCGCGAACCAGATTATGAATTCGATGCGATCATAGAAAGTGAAGGTGTTCTGGACATCATGCAGGATAACTACGGTTTCCTCAGATCTTCAGATTATAATTACCTTACTTCTCCAGATGATATTTATGTATCTCAATCTCAAATTAGATTATTCGGCCTTAAAACCGGGGATACTGTACAGGGACAGATAAGACCTCCTAAAGAAGGAGAGAAATATTTTCCTCTTATAAAGATTAATAAGATAAATGGTCTTGACCCACAAGTGGTGAGAGATCGTGTATCTTTTGAACACCTTACTCCACTTTTCCCAAAGGATAAATTCAACCTTGCCGAAAAGCAGAGTTCTATATCTACACGGGTAATGGACCTTTTTGCCCCTATAGGTAAAGGGCAGCGTGGTATGATCGTTTCTCAGCCCAAAACAGGTAAAACCATGTTATTAAAGGATATCGCCAATGCAATTGCAGCGAATCATCCTGAGGTTTACCAGATTGTGTTGTTAATAGATGAAAGACCTGAAGAGGTTACAGATATGCAGCGAAACGTAAAAGGCGAGGTGGTTGCCTCTACTTTTGACAAAGAAGCTCATGAACACGTAAGGGTAGCCAATATCGTACTAGAAAAAGCGAAACGACTTGTAGAATGCGGCCACGATGTAGTTATACTACTGGACTCCATTACAAGACTTGCAAGAGCTTATAACACGGTACAACCCGCAAGTGGTAAAGTACTTAGTGGTGGTGTAGATGCCAATGCATTACATAAACCGAAAAGATTTTTTGGTGCTGCACGTAATATTGAGAACGGTGGTTCGTTATCTATTATCGCTACGGCACTTACTGAAACCGGATCTAAAATGGACGAAGTGATCTTTGAGGAATTTAAAGGTACTGGTAACATGGAGCTTCAGTTAGACAGAAGAATATCTAACAGAAGAATTTTCCCTGCTATTGACCTTGTTTCTTCAAGCACTCGTAGAGATGATCTTCTTTTAGACGACAATACCATTCAGCGTATGTGGGTATTAAGAAAGTATCTGGCAGATATGAATCCTGTAGAGGCTATGGAATTCATTAATGATAAGATAAAAAGTACTCGTAATAACGAAGAGTTTTTAATCTCCATGAACGGTTAAATTATACTGTTAAACCCTACTTTAAAAAAGCCGGAAGTTAATCTTCCGGCTTTTTAATTTTTATAAAATTAATATAAGACTTTAGAGGCGCTACCTATTTGATTTCCTTCAACTTCCTCATTCTGGGCATCTCCCCTTCTTTCCTGTTACACCAATAATTATAAACAAAAAAAAAGCCTCATCTTTCGATGAAGCTTTAGAGCGGGAGACCGGGTTCGAACCGGCGACATTCAGCTTGGAAGGCTGACGCTCTACCAACTGAGCTACTCCCGCCTGTGGCTGCAAATATAATCTGAAACACTTTCAATAACCAAAATTTTTTACAGCTTTTTTAAAAAATGATAACCCCTGATTATATATCCAAGGTTCATATAAAATTTATGAGATCCAAAATTCTCTACATAGCTATTCAGTTCAATGGTTTCACAACCTTTCTCCACTACATATTGATGTATAAATCTAAATAAAGATCTGCCTATACCCTGCCCCTGATATTCTTCTTCTATAAAAATATGGTCAGCCTCACAAGTGCGTCCGGCATAATGCCGGGTCATAAACCACAATCCAAACACACCAATCAGCTTTTCCTCCTTATAGATCCCAAAACATTCGTAATTCTGGTCAAACATTTCCAGTAATCTTTGCTTTAATAAATCATCTGCTGGTGGTACCTGATGCAGTTTTTTTAA
>JAHELO010000119.1 GCA_024644145.1 Christiangramia sp. | reverse complement strand
AAATGAGGACCTGGCAGATGTAAAATCCTTGATAGAAGAACTGGAAATCGCCGATCCTGAAACGGGTTCCAAGAATTGGACTGAAGTTAGACAGTTTAACCTGATGTTCGGGACTAAATTAGGAGCTTCAGCAGACAGTGCTACAAATCTATATTTACGACCTGAAACTGCTCAGGGTATTTTTGTAAACTTTCTGAACGTTCAAAAAACAGGTCGAATGAAGATCCCTTTCGGGATTGCTCAGATAGGTAAAGCCTTTAGAAATGAAATTGTAGCAAGACAGTTCATTTTCAGGATGCGTGAATTCGAACAAATGGAGATGCAATTTTTTGTGCGTCCCGGGGAAGAATTAGAGTGGTACGAGAAATGGAAAGAAACAAGGCTGAATTGGCACAAATCACTGGGACTTGGCGAAGAGAACTACCGTTTCCATGACCATGAGAAACTGGCTCATTATGCCAACGCCGCGGCAGATATAGAATTCGATTTTCCTTTCGGATTTAAGGAGCTGGAAGGTATTCACTCAAGAACAGATTTTGATCTAAAGGCTCATGAAGAACATTCTGGTAAAAAACTTCGTTTTTATGATCCTGAACTTAAGGAAAATTATGTGCCTTACGTTATAGAAACCTCTATTGGTCTAGATAGGATGTTTCTTGCTGTTCTTTCTGCCTCATTAAAAGAAGAACAGCTGGAAGATGGAAATACCAGAACCGTTTTAAAATTACCTGCTGTACTCGCTCCAACCAAGGCCGCTATTCTGCCATTGGTTAAAAAGGATGGGCTGCCAGAAATGGCTCAAAAGATAGTAGACGATCTCAAGTGGGACTTCCGGGTGCAATATGATGAAAAAGATGCTATAGGACGTAGATATCGCCGTCAGGATGCTGCAGGAACTCCACTATGTATCACCGTAGATCATGATTCCCTGGAGGATAATTCTGTAACCGTGAGATTTCGAGACAGTATGGAGCAAAAAAGGGTGCCGGTGAGCGAGCTGGACGCGCTGATAAGAAAAGAAACCGATTTTAAAACCTGGATGAAAGATTTTTCACAATAAAATCTGATTTTTTATAAAAATTTAAGAAGGCAATTGATTTATTAATTGCCTTTTTTATTTCTGTTATTATCTTAATGCCTATTTTTAAAGAATTATTGTTGTATACTCATTTATGATGAAAAGAATCCTTTACCTACTTATCTTAAACTTTGTTTTTCATCTTAATTCCTTTGGGCAAACGAATGAAATAACTGGGCCTACTTTTATTGATTCGGCAAGTGTACTGAAATCAATACCGCTTTCAAAAGCCAGATTGATCCCTTCTACCAAGAAAGAGAAATTATATAATCCCAGAAACAGAGGTATTAATAAGGTGGTGCCCGGGAAAGGTCTTCCTAAAACTATAGATGCAGCCTTACAAAATAAAAAAGGGGAGGTGCAGGTGAAATCTCCGTTATTGACCTTCGACGCTGCGGTCTCCCGGTCTACTCCTACAGATCCTACCGGTGCCGTGGGAAGGAATCATTATGTAAATGCATGGAACTCAGAATTTGCTATCTGGGATAAGAACGGAAATGTGATAATTCCTGAATCATCCCTGGCCAGTATTGGTGGGACATTTACCAATGAAACTGATGGGGATCCAATTGTCTTTTATGATGAATCTGCAGATCGATTTATATTAATGCAATTCAGTGCCAAGGATGGTTCTTCTACTCCTCCAGCCTTACTTTTTGCTGTATCTCAGGGTCCCGATCCTGTAAATAGCGGTTGGTATACTTATAGATTTAATCTTGAAGCCTTGCCAGATTATCCCAAGATCTCTTTATGGAGGGATGGGTATTATATTACCACCAATAAAGACGCACTTTCGCCGCAGGGCAATGAAATAGTATATGCTCTGGAAAGAGATAAAATGCTGCAGGGGTCAGATAATGTTCGCATACTCGGTTTTCCGCTTCCAGGAATAAGAAATAATGGTTTTTACAGTCCAGCGGGTTTTAGTGTGATGGGACCAGAATTACCGCCACCGGGAAATGCTCCTATCATATATCTTCAGGACGACGAATGGGCTGGTGTAAACCAGGATCATTTAAAGCTATGGTTGATTAATGTTAACTGGGATAATCCCGCAGCCTCCACGATCTCCGAAAGTCAGGAGATCACCAATGGGGTTTCACCTTTTACAGCAACCTTTGATGGAGGTGGATTTCAAAACCTTCCGCAGCCGGGAGGAGCCGTAGAAATTGACGCCTTACAGGGCGCTATGATGTATATGACTCAATACAGAAGGTTTGACGGCTATAATTCAGCAGTAATGAATTTTGTTGTAGATGTAGAGCCTTCTCCGGCAAAACATGCAGGGATTAGATGGTATGAGCTAAGGCAACAGGGGGACGGTCAGCCGTGGACGGTTTATCAGGAAGGGACCTACGCGCCCGATGCCAGTGACAGGTTTTGCGGTAGTATCGGGATAGATAAAAGAGGAAATATAGCCCTGGGATTCACCGTGGTGAATGATGATTCCCGAGATCCCGTATATCCATCAATTAGATATACCGGGAGGTTTAAAAATGATCCCTTAGGAATTTTATCTATAGATGAAGAATCCATAGTAGAAGGGGAGAGTCCGCAGCCAAGACCGGAAGGGAGATATGGGGATTATGCACATTTAAGCATAGATCCTGTAGATGGTATTACCTTTTGGCATAATTCCGAATATTTCAGAGGAACAGACAGGGTGAATAAAGTAGGTGTGTTTAGTTTTTCAGCTACAGAGCCTAATGATGTTGGGGCTGTATCTCTGGTAGAACCACGCGACGCCACTTTAACTGCTTCTGAAGAGGTAACTATTCGAATAAGAAATTATGGTTTAAACCCTCAGTCAGATTTTGAAGTGAGTTATAGTATCAACGGAGGTCCGAAGGTAACCGAAGTCTTTACAGAAACCATCGCGCCAGAAACCGGTGCCAATTTTACCTTCTCTCAAACAGCAGACTTCTCTGAGGTGGGCGAAACCTACACTGTAAGTATAAGTACGCATTTAGATGCTGATTCAAATCCTAATAACGACAGCATGAATGCACAGGTAAAAAATCTGCCTCCACGGGATGTGGGTGTTACTTCCATAGATGCACCATTTACTGCTGAAAACCTCAGTGAAAATGAAACGGTTACCATAACCATCGAAAATTTTGGTGGGGAGCCTCAGCAAGATATCCCAGTGAGCTACCAGGTGGGGAACAACGCGGTGGTTAATGAGGTTTATGAACCGGTGATACCAGTTGGTGAATTTGGGGTGTATACCTTTAATAAACGCGCCAATCTCTCAGCGTCAGGTAGATATACTATTGAAGCCAGAACCAGGCTTTCAAATGATTTTGACCCTACCAATGATGCTGAAATAACTTCAGTAGCTAACCTGGATTGTATCCCTAAAGGATCTGATTGTTCTGCCGGAGATGGGATCTTTTATTTTGAACTGGGAGATTTTCTCAATGAAAGGATTCCGTGTACTACAGGCTATATAGATTTTACAAAGGGCAGTACAGATCTTGATCGGTCTGTAGGCGAATATACGGTAACTGTAAAGACTAATTTTGCTGAAGACAACGTGGAGAAATTTTCTATGTGGATAGATTTCAATGATAATGCCGTCTTCGAGGATGATGAAAGGCTTATAACGTCAGAGATAATACCCGAAGTAAATACAGCATTTTCTTATGATTTCAGCATTCCTTCCAATGCCAGACTGGGTCAGCATTTATTAAGAATTAGAGGAGGAGATACCAGTTTTTCGGGTGATCTCAACGATCCGTGTTCTGTAATGGCTTATGGGACTACTCATGACTATTCTGTTAATATCACAGACAGTACTCTGGATATTAAAGATTTCCTTCTTAACGAGGCCGAGCTTGTAATTGTCTCTGCAGAGAACAGTCAGTATCGGGCTATCATGGAGACCAGTTTTAACGAACCTCTTCGTATAACGGTACATAATGTTTTAGGTCAGAAATTAATTGAAAATCAAATCTCACACGATGGTGATGCATATGTTTATGAACTGGATATGTCTTATGCAGCGCCAGGAGTTTATCTGCTTCGGGTAGGTACAAGGGATTATGGCAAGGTAAAACGCTTTATTGTACAGTAAGCTAAAAGATCATTTTTTATACTCTTCTTGTATTTGTTTCAGATAACTTTATTTTTGGGGAAAATTGATTTTTAATGACCATTATCTCCTATAATGTAAACGGCATTAGAGCCGCCATCCGGAAAGGTTTTTTAGAATGGATACAACAGGCTAATCCAGATGTGATATGCCTGCAGGAAATAAAAGCCCATCCCGAACAATTAGACCTTGATGTTTTTGAAAATGCAGGTTACCCCTATCATTACTGGTATCCAGCTACTAAAAAAGGCTATAGTGGTGTGGCCATTCTTAGTAAGATAGAGCCTGATAATATCCAGTATGGAACCGGAATTGATTATATGGATTTTGAAGGAAGAAGCATCAGGGCAGATTTTGAAGATTTCTCGGTGGTTAGTTTATACCTTCCTTCTGGAACCAATATCAACAGGCTGGAGCATAAGTTCAAATTTATGGATGACTTCCAGCGATATATAGATCAGTTGAAAGTGGAGATTCCAAATCTTATTATTTGCGGGGATTATAATATATGTCACGAAGCAATTGATATTCATGATCCGGTAAGGTTAAAAAATACCTCAGGATTTTTGCCGGAGGAACGCGCCTGGATAGACGGCTTTATGAAAAGTGGTTTTATAGATTCATTCCGCCATTTTAATGATGAGCCAGATCAATATTCGTGGTGGAGTTACAGGGCGAATGCTAGGAATAATAACAAAGGATGGCGCATAGATTATAATCTGGTAGCTCAGCCTTTGAAAGATCGCATGAAAAGAGCGGTTATTTTACCTGAAGCATACCATAGTGATCATTGTCCCGTTCTTTTAGAAATAGAATAAAATTCATATATGAAATTTAAAGCCTTACTTCTTTTAACATTGGTCTTATCTATAAGCTCCTGTGTGTCTTCAAAAAAATACGGAGAACTGGAAAGCAGAAATGCAGATCTGTTGCGTGAAAACCGCTCTATGAGCGACGATCTTGAAGAATACAGAACCTCCAGTAAAAATCTGGAAAATCAGTTAAGTGGTCTTAAGACAGACCTGGAAGCCGTGACTACAGAGCGAAATCAACTGATGCAGAAGCTTGAAGCCCTTCAAAAGAATTACTCCAGCCTTGAAGATTCTTACGATGCTCTGGAAAAGAATAGTTCGGCAGCCATCGCTGATAATTCAAGGCAGAACCGGGAATTGCTTGCTCAATTAGATGAAAAAGAAGCTGCGCTTATCCAGGAAAAGAACAGGCTGGAAAAACTGGAAAAGGATCTCGCTTTAAGGTCCCAGCGAATAAATGAACTTGAAAGTGTGATTGCTGCAAAGGATGCCAAGATGAATGCCCTTAAAAATGCAATCTCTAAAGCGCTTACGAATTTTGAAGGTAAAGGTTTAAGTGTGGAGCAAAAGGATGGGAAGGTGTATGTTTCTATGGAAAATAAACTGCTTTTCGAATCTGGAAGCTGGGCGGTAAATTCTGAAGGTAAAAAAGCGGTTCAGCAGCTCGGAGCTGTATTGGCTCAAAATCCCGATATCGCAGTGTTGATAGAAGGACATACAGATAACGTGCCTTATGGCGGTAGTGGTCAGTTAAAAGATAACTGGGATCTCTCAACAAAACGTGCTACCTCGATCGTGCAGATCCTAAGGGAAAATTCTAATATAGATGCGCAGAACCTGACGGCAGCCGGAAGGGGAGAATTTGCCCCCATAGCTTCGAATTCATCT
>JAHELO010000118.1 GCA_024644145.1 Christiangramia sp. | reverse complement strand
AACTGAAGAATTACAAAATGCCAACCTTGAGGGGTTTGATGCGGTTCTTTCCGTTTCTCCATATTATAACAAACCAACACAAGAAGGGATCTACCGTCATTTTAAATCTGTTGCTGAAGCCTCTCCGCTGCCAATAATATTATATAACGTACCGGGTCGAACATCTTCTAATGTGTTGCCTGAAACGATAAACCGGATAGCAAGAGATTTTACAAATGTTATTGGTGTAAAAGAAGCAGCAGGGGATATTGTTCAGGCTATGAAACTTATAAGCCTTGTTCCAGATGATTTCAAAGTTATTTCTGGAGATGATATGATCACCCTACCTATGACGCTTGCAGGGGGTAAAGGCGTTATTTCTGTTATTGGGCAGGGATTTCCTCAGGAATTTTCAGATATGGTAAGAGCAGGATTAAAGGGTGAGGTGACGCAGGCTTATAAATTGCATTATAAAATCGCACCTTCTATAGACCTTATTTTTGCTGAAGGAAATCCGGCAGGGATCAAGGCCCTTTTAGAAAGAAAAGGACTCGTGTCTAATTTTCTGAGACTTCCGCTGGTAGAAGCTTCAGAAGCGCTGAGCAGCCGTATAAATAATTTTGTGGATAATTTCTAAACAGCTTTGAAGCCTTATATTTTTAGTTAGAATTTAGATGTTATTATAAACCCCTGTGAACAGGGGTTTTCCAGTAGTATAGGAAAGTTTTTTTTATAGTAACAAAAAATGTATTTTTGCCAGATGTTTTTACGTATCATGAAAAAAGGAATTCTAGGTTTAGGCCTGCTAATGCTTACTCTCTCTTGTAGTGAATATCAAAAGCTGCTTAAGAACAAGGAAACTGCACCAAAATATACGGCCGCAGAAGAATTATATAACGAAGGCAAGGAAGAAGACAGTAATAAAAAGCTGAGAAAAGCTTTAAGATTACTGGAACAGATCGAGCCCGAATTCCGTGGAAAACCTCAGGGAGAAAGACTGGTTTTTCTATTAGCAGATACGTATTACCAGCTGGAAGATTATTATAACTCTCCTTTCCAGTTTGAAAGATTTATCCAATTGTATCCTAATAGCCAGAAGGCAGAAGAAGCTTCATTTAAATCGGCGGCCAGTTACTATTACCGGTCTCCAAGATATGACCTGGACCAAACAGATACCAATAAAGGAATCGAGGAATTACAAACGTACCTGAATAAATATCCGGAAGGTGAGTTCAATGAAGCTGCTAACGAAATGGCAACAGAACTGCGGATTAAACTTGAAAAGAAGGCCTACGAGATCGCCAAGCAATATCATCATACTGAATACTACAAGGCGGCCATAGCCTCTTTTAATAATTTTATTGCAGATTATCCTGGATCACCGTTTAGAGAAGCGGCGTATTATTACAGGTTCGATTCAGCCTATAAACTGGCAATTAACAGTTATCAGGTGTTGATGGAAGAGCGTTTAAAAGAAGCCAAAGAGTTTTACAAGTCTTATAAAAAATATTATCCTGAAGGGGAATACATTCCGCAATTGGAAGATTCCTTGTCAGAAATTGATAAAAGGTTACAGAATTTTTAATAACAGGAATGATGGATTTTAAGAAAATTGATGCGCCGGTGAATACTACAACTATCGACAGAAATAAGGTAGATGAACCAACCGGGAATATTTACGAAGCGATCTCTATAGTAGCAAAGAGAGCCGGGCAGATTAATGGTGAGATCAAGAAGGAATTACTGGAAAAGCTTGATGAATTCGCTACTTATAACGATTCTCTGGATGAGATCTTTGAAAATAAGGAGCAGATCGAAGTTTCCAAATTCTATGAAAGATTGCCAAAGCCTCAATCGCTTGCGATCCAGGAATGGTTAGAAGATAAGATCTATTACCGTAACACCAAGGATACAGAAGAATAGAATCTGGACTCAAATATGTCTGTACTTAAGGGTAAAAAAGTTTTATTAGGCATTACCGGAGGTATTGCTGCATTTAAAACTGCCTCGTTAGTACGCCTGTTTGTAAAAGCCGGGGCTGAGGTGAAAGTAGTCATGACGCCCGCGGCCAAAGATTTTATCACTCCGCTTACACTTTCTACGCTCTCCAAAAATGAGGTGTATTCTTCATTTACAGATGAAGATGATGAAAATGCAGGATGGAACAATCATGTTGAACTCGGCCTTTGGGCCGATTTCATGCTTTTAGCCCCAGCCACAGCTAGTACACTTTCTAAAATGGCTTCAGGGAACAGCGATAATTTTTTACTTGCTACCTACCTGTCTGCAAAATGTCCTGTTTTTTTCGCACCAGCGATGGATCTGGACATGTATAAGCATCCTTCCACCAGAAATAGTTTTAATACACTCCAGGAATATGGTAATATCATGATCCCGGCAGGAGAAGGCGAGCTGGCCAGTGGCCTTCATGGAGAAGGCAGAATGGCAGAACCTGAAGATATCATCCTGTTTATAGAATCATATTTTACAGAAGACCTACCTTTAAAAGGAAAAAAGTTCCTTATTACAGCCGGGCCAACATACGAAGCTATAGATCCTGTTCGTTTTATAGGAAATCATTCTAGTGGAAAAATGGGATTTGAGATCGCAAAAGCGGCTGCAGAATCTGGTGCTGAGGTTATATTGATCTCGGGTCCTACACATCTCACATTAGATGATAAAAGGGTTGAATTAATAAGAGTTACCAGTACCCGGGAAATGTATGAAGCTGCAATTTCCAATTTTGATGATGCTGACGTTTTTATTGCTGCTGCGGCTGTGGCAGATTATAAGCCAAAGCATATAGCCGGTGAAAAGATCAAAAAGCAATCTGATTCCATGATGATCGAATTAACCAGGACTGAGGATATTCTTGCCAGTTTAGGCAGTAGAAAAACTCATCAAAAGCTAATAGGCTTTGCGCTGGAAACCAATGATGAAGAGGAAAATGCAAGAAAAAAGCTTAAAAAGAAAAATCTTGACTTTATTGTTTTAAATTCACTTAACGATAAAGGAGCTGGTTTTAAAAGTGATACCAATAAAATTAGTATCATTTATCCTGAAAAGAAGATAGAGTTTGATTTGAAATCTAAACAGGAAGTAGCAGTGGATATTATAAAAGAGATCGTAGATTTATTACATGCATAAGATTTTTACTTTCATAATTGTTTTTTTATCACTGCAGCTTGCATCTGCTCAGCAGCTGAATTGCGAGATCATCGTAAATGCTGAACAAACAGGGCAGAATAACCTGTCTGTATTTAAAACCTTGGAGCGTGGGCTTAATGAATTTGTAAATCAAACCCGATGGACAGATAAAAAGTTCCAACCTCACGAGCGTATTAATTGCAGTATGTTTATCACCATTACCAGTTTTGAAGGTGAAAGTTTTAATGGTACTATACAGGTGCAGTCCTCACGACCCGTGTATGGAACTTCCATGATTAGTCCGGTATTTAATTTTAATGATGAGCAATTCGGGTTTAGCTACCGTGAGTATCAGCCATTAAATTACAGCCAGAATACGTATAGTTCCAATCTGGTCTCTGTTATATCCTATTATGTATATACAATATTGGGGCTGGATGCAGATACCTTTGCTCCTGAAGGCGGTACGGCCTATTTTGAAGAAGCTAATAAAATTGTAACCACTGCACAGCAGGGAAATTCTCAGGGCTGGAAAGCCGCAGATGGTCAGCGTTCCAGGTTCAGGCTAAATGCAGATCTTCTTGCGAACACCTATGCTGAATATAGAACAGCCTTGTATGAATACCATCGCCTGGGACTCGATGTAATGCATGACGATGTGCTCGCAGGGAAAACGATGATCGCAGAATCTCTGGCAAAACTGAAAGTGATGAATAACAGGCGTAATAACTCCCTCTTGTTGCGAACCTTTTTCGATTCCAAGGCAGATGAGATTTCCTCCATTTATTCGGGTGGACCTGCATATGAAAAAAGTGCAGAATTAAGGGAAACCCTTAATAGTATTGCTCCAAGATATGCGCGAAGCTGGAGAAATATTCAGTAGCCTTTTTGGTTGATTTCAATCTTTTTCTCACGTATATTTAGCACAAATTTTTACCGATTTGCTTACATCCCTTTCTATAAAAAATTACGCTTTAATTGAAGATATCAATATTTCTCTTCAATCTGGATTTACCATAATTACAGGGGAAACCGGAGCGGGTAAGTCTATAATGTTAGGTGCATTAGGTTTGTTGCTCGGTGACCGGGCAGACTTTGGTTCCATTAGAGATGCCGGGAAGAAATGTGTAATAGAAGGAACCTTCAGTATTTCTAATTACAAACTGGAAAACTTTTTCAGGAAAGAAGACCTGGATTATGAGAAACAAAGTATTGTAAGGCGGGAAATCCTTCCGTCTGGTAAATCACGTGCTTTTATTAACGATACTCCCGTGAAGGTGACTGCGCTTCAAAAACTTGGGGATTATTTAATAGATATTCATAGTCAGCATGAAACTTTGAGTCTGGGAAATTCAGAATACCAATTCAATGTTATTGATACCATCGCCAAAAATGAATCGGTTATTCTTCAATATAAGAAAGAGCTAAAGGATTACAAAGCCTTATTGCAGCGGTTTGAGCAACTAAAGGAAGAGCAGTCACAGGCGGCAAAAGAATATGATTACAATATTTTCCTTTTAAATGAGCTGGAAGAGGCACATTTAAAAGATGGGATGCTGGAAGAACTCGAAGAGCGCTACGAAGAGCTGAATAATGTTGAAGAGCTTACTGAAAATCTGGGTGCAGCGGTAAATTTATTACAGCAGGAAGAAATTGGCAGTCTGGATAATTTGAAAGTAATAAGAGCACATCTTGCAAAGATTGCTCAATACTCGAACAGTTATGAAAATTTTCACGAGCGGGTACAGAGCGTGATCATTGAACTTGACGACCTAGAGGCCGAAATGACCAATGCGCTGGACCGTATTGAAGCCAATCCTGAAGAGCTTGAAGTGGTGAATCAAAAACTACAAGTGATTTATAACCTGCAGAAAAAGCATAATGCAGAGAATATTCAGGAGCTTTTAGAGATAATGAAAAGCTTACAGGAGCAGGTTTCGGTTACCGAGAATGCTGAAACTTCTTTAAAAGAAATTCAGGAAGCGATTCGGGAACAGGAAGTTAAGCTTGTGAAAATAGCGTCAACGCTTCATGATAACAGGAAAAAGATAATTCCGGCCTTTATTGAACAAACCGAACAGATTCTATCTGAACTTGGTATGCCCAATGCACGGCTTGATATCAGCCTGGAGCAGGGAAAAGAATTTTTAACCAACGGGCGGGATAAACTTGAATGGTATCTCGCTGCCAATAAAGGGGGAAGTTTTAAGGAGATAAAAAAAGCGGCTTCGGGAGGAGAGCTGTCCCGTATTATGCTTGCGGTAAAGAGTATTCTGGCCGCACAAAGCAAATTGCCTACCATAATATTTGATGAGATAGATACCGGTGTTTCCGGGGAGATCGCAAAAAAGATGGGAGAGATACTTCAAAAAATGGGTAATAATATGCAGGTAATAGCGATCACACATCTGCCACAGATCGCCGGGAAAGGGGCTACTCACTTTAAGATTTTTAAGGAGGATAATGAGATAGCAACTCAAACAAAAATCGTACAATTAGAAGAGAATGAGCGTATAGAGGAACTGGCACTTATGCTGGGAGGTAATACCAAAAGTGATTCAGCTATAGCCCACGCCAGGGCTTTGCTTAATTAGTTTTCACATATTTAGGTTTATTATGTCTTAAATCTAAAAACCATAACCTAAATATCCTGGTTATTTTTCCCGGTTTATAAATTTTCAGCCAGAGGTGGTGATTACCGAAAACTGCGAAGACAATTCCAACAACTTTGTTATATTTACAGGCTTAACAACCATAAAATAAAAATCACATG
>JAHELO010000117.1 GCA_024644145.1 Christiangramia sp. | reverse complement strand
AATCCTTAAAAGCTCCTGAAGTACCTCCTGAGCTTCGAGTCTGGTAGAAACAGTCACGCAGGCATTCAGGAATGCATTTCCTTCAAAACCCCAGGCTGGAGTCTCATAAACTTTGGAAATATTATGTATCCAGCCAATTTTTTCATGGATCTTTTCAAGGGCATTCTGCATATAACCCAGCCGGTCGCCAAGGTTACTTCCCAGGGCTAATATTACTGTTTCAGGGGATTTCAAAGCGAATTAAGAAAATTTTAATAGGTAGCGCCAAATAATTTCACAGCAAATTAAGCAAAACAAAAGCACATACTCTTAATTTTGTCTAAAGACTTAATAACAAAATTTGGCCAAACTTTACCAGAAAGATAAGCACCAGGCTCAGCAAATTTATATGGTCCTTAGTGCTTTGTTTATAGCCTCACTGGTGGTATCTAACCTCATCTTTCAAAAGTTTTTTTACTGGGATTTTTTCGGTTTATACACTTTTGAGATTTCAGTAGGTATTTTACCCTATCCGGTGACTTTTTTAATAACAGATATAATTAGTGAAGTCTATGGAAAGAAAAAGGCAAACCTGGTGGTGACCACCGGGATATTTGCATCGTTCTTTTCTTTATTGATCGTTTACACTGCAAATGCGGTACCGGCAACCAGCTGGTCTCCCATTGATAATTCCCTGTTCGGGAAGGTTTTTGGAGCCACCGCCATAGCAGTATTTGCATCTATGGTAGCCTATTTGCTGGCCCAGTATATAGACATTCAGCTATTTCATTTCTGGAAAAGATTAACCAAAGGCAGGCATTTGTGGCTTCGGAATAATTTCTCCACTTTCCTGTCTCAGTTCGTAGATACTTTTTCGGTCTTGTTTTTGCTTTGTAGTTTTGGTAAGATAGACTGGGAACTATTTGGCGGACTGTTACTTAGTGGTTTTTTATTTAAAGTTATGATCGCCGCCCTTGACACCCCGTTTCTATATGCTGCGGTGTATGGATTACGACGCTTATTTGATCTAAAAGGCGCGGAAGAACTAAAGTTTGAACAGGTATGAGAAAAGTTTTAAAAATTACCGGATTTGCACTTCTTACTATCCTTATTTTACTGATAGTAGCTCCCTTTGTTTTTGAATCACAGCTTAAAGACCTGGTGAAGAAAACAATGAATGATAACCTGGATGCACAGGTTGATTTTGAAGATATAGACCTAAGTATGTTTCGCAGTTTTCCTAAAGCCACCCTGGTGATAGAAAACCTGAGCATCATCAATAAAGCACCGTTTAAGGGCGATACCCTGGCCCTGGGCGAAGAAGTTATCCTTGAAATGTCTGTAAAAGAACTATTCAAGAGTAGTGACGAACCTAAGCGCATTGACCGTCTAAAGCTGAACAACGCATATATCAATATTAAAGTAGATTCTCTGGGCACGGCAAATTATGACATCGCCATCGCAGATACCACCAATACCTCTTCGCAAGGCAGGCCCTTCCGCCTGGACCTTAAACATTATGAGATCAATAATTCCAGGGTGAAATATGACGATAGATCTACCAAAGTTAATCTTGATGTGGAGAATTTAAATCACGAAGGGAATGGTGATTTTTCTTTAGATCAATCTCAACTGGATACCTATTCTGAAGCTCTGGTATCCCTGGATTATGATGGGGTAAATTATCTTAATCAAAATACCGTGATTCTGGATGCCGTATTTCAAATGGATCTGGCTACAGGCAAATACACTTTCCTAGAGAATGAGGCTATTGTAAATCAACTTCCATTAACATTCGACGGTTATGTTCAGGTAAATGAAGATGATACAGAGATGGACCTAACTTTTAAGACTCCATCTTCAGACTTCAAGAACTTCCTGGCAGTAATCCCTGAAATCTATGCTAAGAATATAGAGAATGTGGAAACCAATGGAGATTTTGTGGTTAACGGTCGAATCTTCGGAAAGGTTGATGAGCGATATATTCCAAAAATGAATATTAAGGTAAATTCCAGTAACGCCTCCTTCAAATATCCAGACCTGCCGAAAAGCGTTCAGGATATCAATCTGGATTTGGAAGTTCTAAATGATTCCGGGCTGGCAGAAGAAACCTATATAAATATTAATAATGCCACATTTAGAATAGACCAGGACAAATTTACGGCTAAGGGTAACATTAGCAATATTACTGAAAATATGCTGGTAGACCTCGCAATAAAGGGAACCATGAACCTGGCTAACCTCAGCAAGGCCTATCCCCTGGATCTGGAGCAGGATCTTAACGGAATTCTTACGGCCGATATTAAGACCAGCTTTGATATGAATTCTATTGAAAAGGAGCAATATCAGAATGTAAAAAGCAGCGGTACGGCGACTATAAGAGATTTTAGATATGCTTCTCCTGAAATTCCAAACGAGGTGAAGATCGCCAATGCCAGTATGAATTTTAATCAGGGAAATGTAAACGTTCCAGATCTTAAATTAACCACTGGAAAAACTGATATTAATGCGAGCGGAAACCTTCAGAACCTCATAGGATTCCTGTTCACCAATCAGCAATTAAAAGGGAACTTTCAGGTACAATCTAATATGTTTTCTGTGAACGATTTCATGGTAGCCGAAACCGAAGAGATCACCACAAAAGATGAGGCCGGCAAAAGCAAGACCGTAGCCAAAACTACCGGTAAAGAGGCGGTGAAAGTCCCGTCTTTTCTGGACATGGAATTGAGGTTTAATGCAAATACTGTATTGTATGATGACCTGGAGCTTAAAAATGCGAAAGGTTTACTTGTAATACGTGACGAGACCGCCAGACTTCAGGATGTTACTACCAGTATTTTTAATGGAAGTATTGGCGTGAATGGTCTTGTTTCTACCAAAAGTACCACTCCGGTATTTGAAATGGACCTTAACCTGAATTCATTGGATATTGCTTCTTCCTTTAACGGACTCGAATTGATGCAAAACCTGGCACCTCTGGCCAGGGCTTTGGAAGGAAAGATTCAGTCTACGCTTAATTTGAAAGGTAATTTAAATGATGATTTCACCCCACAGTTAGCCAGTATTGCAGGGAATGCCCTTGCTGAAATACTCACCGCAGAGATCAATCCTGAAAAAGCTGCATTACTGGCTAAACTGGACAGTCAGCTTAACTTTATAAATTTTGAAGATATAGACCTCAGCCAGTTAAAGACCAAATTAACCTTTAATGACGGAAAAGTACAGATCGCTCCTTTCGATTTTAATATTAAAGGAATAAAATTCCAGGTATCCGGTAGCCATGGATTTGATATGAGCATGGATTACAATCTTAATCTTGATGTACCGGCTAAATACCTGGGTACAGATGTTAGCAGTTCCCTTGGTAAGCTCAGCGGAGAGAGTATAGAGAATATGATGGTGGTGCTTCCTATTGGTTTAAAAGGAACTTTCCAGAGTCCGCAGATAAAACTGGATATGCAGCAGGCCGTGAACAGTCTAACCCAGAAGGTAGTGGCACAACAAAAGAAGAACCTGGAGAATAAAGCCGTCGATGCCATTAATGATATCCTGCAGGGTAAAAGAGATCCTAAAAAGCCGTTTACCAAAAATGATTCTACTGCGGTGAATGGTAAAAAGTCCGACACTTCAGCAGCCAAAATTCCAACCAAAAGGGATACTATAAACCAGTCTCAGCAAAAGCAGGTCCAGGATGCAGCGAAAAATATCCTGGGAGGGATATTGAAGAACACGAAAAAGAAAACAGATACTACAAAACAGAATTAATGAAGGCTGGATTGTCAGGTTGAGACTCCTTCACTGCGTTTAGAAATACTGTATTCGGAAATTATATCACCATTGTGTAAAGCCCGAAAATAAGATTCCTTCACTACGTTCGGAATGACCCTTAGATGATAAATCGGACTGAAAAATCTCTACCATACATACGATTCAATGTATTCAGAATTACCGGAATTAACCATGATATCTTAATTCCGAACATCATCAAATGGTATTCCCTATTTCGCAGGGAATTATCTGGCTGGAAATTCGTAATAAGATTAAAAGAATAACTTAATCTTCAATATCAAACCAGCACCTTTAACTCAACCACCAGTCCTTCGTTACTCCTTACATTAAAGACCGTTCCATCTGCAAAAATCAGATACTGACCTTTAATACCCTGAAGCACACCTTCATAATAGGGATTCTTCACCAGGTTAAGCGATTTAATCTTTTCTGGAAATTCCTTTACCGGGAACTGAATTTCGGTTTCCTTATTATTGGCCAAATAATAATCTTTTGCTTCTTCAGGAATAAAATCTTTCAGTTTTTCACGCTCTTCTACGAGATTAAGGTCCAGGATATCATTGGTAAGCATCTTTCTCCAGTTGGTCTTATCTGATACATGAGCCTTTAAAGCCACCTCGGTGATTCCGGCAAGATACCTATTGGGAACCTCAACGATCTCAATTGCTTCATGAGCTCCCTGGTCTATCCACCTGGTGGGCAACTGATTCCTTCTGGTAACTCCCACCTTCACATCACTGGAATTGGCAAGATATACTACATGCGGCTGTAACTGAGCCCGCTTTTCGAACTCCAGGTCCCGGTCTTCTATTCCCAGATGAGCCTGGCTTTTCTCCGGGCTAATCACCCAGTCGCCGGCTTGCGGAATAGAACCGAAACAATCATAGCAAAATCCCTGCCTGTAGATCTTTTTTTCCAGCCCGCAATTAAGACACTGATACCTTAGAAAGTTCAAACTGATCTTTTTATCTATCAACTGGTTAAAATTGATAAAATCATTTTCCCATACCAGGTAATATTGAACCACATCTGTGATCTCTGTTCTCATCTTGGTTAGAACTCCTTCGTATCGCATCTAATTTTTTATTTAAGACTCAATGAATTTTTTGCAGGCTACAAAGTTTGGGTTATTTTTATCGAAATAACCAAACGCCCTTTAAATAGAAGCGTTAAAGATAAGAAGAATAATGCCAATTCCATTAGTCAACTCCATTGCGTCATGGTTTCTTAAAAAGAGAATTCATCAAATGGAATTGTTCATCAAATACCCTCATGAGGTACAGAATGAATTGCTTAAAAATCTTCTTTCTAAAGCAAAAAATACCGAATTTGGCAGGCGCTTTCATTTTAATGAGATCAATAGCTACGAGAAATTCAGGGAGCGGGTTCCAATTCAGAATTACGAAGATTATGAAGGGATCATCGAACGCAGCCGCCAGGGAGAATCTAATATTTTCTGGCCCACTCCTATAAAATGGTTCGCCAAATCCAGCGGGACTACCAGTGCGAAAAGCAAATTCATCCCGGTAAGTCAGGATTCTCTTGAAGACTGCCACTATGCTGCCGGAAAAGATCTTCTTTGTATTTATTTAAATAACAATCCGCAATCGCAGTTATTTACAGGTAAGAGTTTGAGACTGGGAGGCAGTAAGGAAATATATAAGGAAAACGGGACCTCATACGGGGACCTTTCGGCAATACTCATAGACAACATGCCTTTCTGGGCAGAATTTAGCAGCACTCCCAGCAATGAAGTGTCTTTGATGCACGACTGGGAGTATAAGATGCAGGCGATCGTTGATGAGACCATCAAGGAAAAAGTAACCAGTTTAGCAGGCGTTCCCAGCTGGATGCTTGTATTGCTGAACAACGTTCTGGAGACCACTGGAAAGGAAAGCTTATTTGAAGTATGGCCGCACCTGGAAGTATATTTTCATGGCGGGGTAAGTTTTGAGCCCTATTCCTCACAGTATCAAAAGATCCTGCCTGCCGAAGATTTCCGTTACTACGAGATCTATAATGCTTCTGAAGGATTTTTCGCCTGCCAGGACCATAATGACACCAAAGACCTGTTATTAATGCTGGATTACGGGGTCTTCTACGAGTTCATCCCTATGGATGAATATGGGAGCG
>JAHELO010000116.1 GCA_024644145.1 Christiangramia sp. | reverse complement strand
CGGAATGCAACCCAGGAGATATCCCGTTTCTTAAACAAACATGGAATTTCAGCAGCGGCATATCATGGAGGATTAAAGAAAGAAGACAAATCTGAAAGATTTGAGCAATGGCTCACAAATAAGACCAGTGTGATGGTCGCTACAACTGCCTTTGGGATGGGTATAGACAAGGCTGATGTAAGAACGGTGATCCATCTTGACCTACCAGAGAGCATGGAAAGCTATTTTCAGGAAGCCGGCAGAGCTGGCAGGGACGGTAAACCATCCAGAGCTATAATCTTAACCAATTCTGGCGACATCCCGGTTTTAAAAAATCAATTCCTGAATCATCTTGCAGGTGTAGAGGACGTAAAACTTCTATACCGGAAATTAAACGCTTATTTCAGGATCGCGTATGGAGAAGGAGAAAATACCGAACATGATTTTAATTTTTCAAGTTTCTGCCATCAATATCAGTTTAATTCTCATAAGGCATTTAATGCCCTGCAGTTGCTTGACAGATGCAGCATCTTAAGACTTTCCCAGAATTACCAGAAAAAAACAGAAATAAAAATCCTGTTAACCGGAAATCACCTTGACAATTATCTGGATGAAAATCCGCGATATGCTAATTTAATAAGAACCATACTAAGAAATTATGGTGGGGTATTTGAGAATCTTATTCCTATTAATTTATCATCAGTTTCAGAAAAGTCTGGTATTACAGAAGCTGAATGTATAGAAATTTTAGAGGAACTTGGAGATAAGGAAATTATTGATTTCCAACTATCAAAGCATGATGCTTCGATCACCTTCCTGGTGCCCCGTGAAGATGACTCTACATTAAATCCTGTGGCAGGTTTTATAAAAGATTACAATAAGACCAAAAGAGACAAAATAGAGGCGGTTCTTAATTTTGTTGAGAATGACCGTCTTTGCAAGCAAGTACAGCTTTTAAAATATTTTGGAGAAATAAATCCTCCTAAATGCGGAAAATGTTCTGTATGCGCCAACTCTGGTAAAGAGTTAAGCCGGGATGATATGAATGAGATATACCTGAATATTTTAAGATTGCTTAAACTGAAACCAATGGATTCCAGGGAGATCATTTCCAGCCTGGATTATTCTGAAACCGACCTTTTAAAAATTTTAAGCCTGCTCTGCGAAAAGGGAATCCTGGATCGTATGCCAAACAATAAGTATAAAATATTAAATAAATGAAAGACCTTAGAATAGTTTTTATGGGTACTCCTGAGTTTGCAGTAAAAAGCCTGGATGCCATTTTGAAAGCTGATTATAATGTGGTTGGTGTGATTACCGCACCCGACAGACCGGCCGGAAGAGGCCGTAAATTGAGAGAAAGTGCAGTAAAAACATTTGCAAAAACAAAAGATCTCCCCGTATTACAACCTACTAATTTAAAATCGGAGGAATTTTTAAATGAGCTCAAAGCATTAAAACCTAATGTTCAGGTGGTGGTTGCTTTTAGAATGCTTCCCAAAACTGTATGGGCTTTGCCGGAGTATGGAACTTTTAATTTACATGCTTCCCTGCTGCCTCAATACAGAGGAGCTGCGCCAATTAACTGGGCTATTATTAACGGCGAAGAAAAAACGGGGGTTTCCACATTTTTCCTGGATGAAAAAATAGACACCGGTGCAATGATACTTCAGGAGGAAACAGCTATAGATCAAGATGAGAACGTAGAGTCGCTTCATGACCGTCTAATGGAGATAGGATCCAAGCTTGTTGTTAAGACCCTGGATACTATTTCCCAGGATACCGTTAAAACCAAAGTCCAGCCGGAATTAAAGGATTTAAAGGAAGCTCCTAAATTAAACAGGGATAATACCAAAATAGACTGGAATGCGCCTGTGAAAACGATATACAACTTTATACGAGGGCTTAATCCATACCCTGGCGCCTGGTGTTATCTTGGAAACTCTTCAGAAGAACTACAGGTAAAAATTTATGATATAGAAATGGTAAATCAGGAGCATCATTTACCAAACGGAACCCTAACCGTTATAGACAATAAAATTAAAGTGGCAGGAATGGATGGCTACATTTTAGTTAAGGAAATCCAGTTACCGGGCAAGAGAAAAATGGATACAAAATCACTTTTAAACGGATTTGATTTTGCACCCGAGGCAAAAATGCGCTAAAGCCTTATTAACACTGATTCGGTTGCATTTTAATAAAAAACAACTATCTTTATTAACAAAACCACCAAGTTATTAACAAATACGGGCTTTTCCCTTGTCATTACTTGCGTGAACAAGAAATCCGTATAAATTTGTATACCAGTTTAACAGAATGTTTAACCAACAATTTAATTTAAAATTCAAATTATGAACAAAACAGATTTAATCGACGCAATGGCTGAAAACGCTGGAATTTCTAAAGCAGCAGCAAAAAAAGCATTAGAGTCTTTCCTTGAGAACGTTGAGAAGTCTCTTAAAAAAGGAGATAGAGTATCATTAGTAGGATTCGGATCTTGGTCTGTATCTAAGAGAGCGGCTCGTGAAGGAAGAAACCCACAAACCGGAAAAACGATTAAGATTGCTGCTAAAAATGTAGTGAAATTTAAGGCCGGAGCTGATTTACAAAAAGCTGTGAACTAATAATTTGCATTAGTAAATTTTAAAAGCCTTCCTTAGGGAAGGCTTTTTTATTTAAAATTTTTGCCATTGTATTGCATTATTTATAAGAAATAATTAGTTTAGATAAAAAGACTGCTACAATGATCGCGTTAAAACCAACCAAAGGCCATCTTTTAGTCGCAGAACCATCCATCATAGGAGATGTCTCTTTTAATCGTTCCGTGGTTCTTCTTGCTGACCATTCAGATAATGGATCAGTAGGATTTATCCTGAACAAAATCCTGGATTTCACCCTTAAAGATCTAATCCCTGAAGTTAAAGGTGATTTTAAGGTTTATAACGGCGGTCCCGTAGAGCAGGATAATCTTTATTTCATCCATAAAATTCCCGATCTTATTCCAGACAGTATAGAAATAGCTCATGGCATCTACTGGGGAGGAAATTTTGAAGTAGTTATGGAGCTTATTGCCAAAGAGCTTATTGATGATAAGCAAATTAAATTTTTCCTGGGTTACTCCGGTTGGGACGCCAATCAACTGGATGAAGAATTAAATTCTCATTCTTGGGTGATCACAGTAAATGAAGACAATAAGGATCTCCTGGAAAAACCCTATAATTCTTTCTGGAAAGATAAAATGCTGGAACTTGGCGGTGAATATATGCTTTGGTCTAATTCACCAGAAAATCCTACCTATAACTAGCCTAATCTGGCCTTTACATTTAGTTTACTAAGCAAGTCCTTTGCCACTTTATTTTCATAACTTTTTTTCCTGTATTTACTCACCGGTTGTATACCAACAGCTACGTTAGTTATAAAAAGTTCATCAGCTTTCTGAAGCTCGAATGGAGAAATAGAAGTTTCTTCCAGAGTATATTCTTCGGTTTTCTTTAAAATATTCAATAATTGCTTCCTGATAATACCGTTCAAAGCCCCATCTGCAATTGGTGGGGTTTTTATAGTATTATCCTTTACAAGGAAAATATTTCCATTCAGTGCTTCCACCACACTTTTCTTTTCGTTTAAAAGCAGGCAGTTATCATAATCGTTCTCGCTGGCATAAATACTCCCAAGAACATTCACAGCCCGGTTATTAGATTTTATTGTAGAAAGTAATCCACTGTTTACATAGTGATCTTTAAACAATTCAATTTCATAGCCGGTGTCATTAAAAAGATAAAAAGAGTTGTCCAGGGGCTCTGCAGTGATCACATATCCAATTTCCCTGGTAGCGGGAGTATAGTATCCTCCCTGAAGTCTGTATACCGCGAACCTAATTCTGGCAGGGGAAGTCTCCAGAGCATTTGCCTCTATCGTCTCCCCTATCTCTTTTTCCAGAAATTCAGGCGAAAAGGCAGATGGAATCTCCATTCTCATAATCCTCATGGAAGCCATAAGTCTAAAATAATGATCTTCCCAGAACATGATTTTACCACTAATCACCCTCATGGTTTCAAAAACTGAATCTCCATAAGCAAAACCACGATTATTCACCGAGAGGTTTGCATTTTCCTCTTTTACTAAATTTCCGTCTATATTAATCATAAAAAAACCCCGTTTTAAACGGGGCAAAGGTACTATTTATAATAAGAATTCTAGGCCGAACCCAGAATCTGTTTAAGATCTGAAACCATATTATCCCAAAGCATCTTCCCCTCATCGATTTCATCTTCTTCAGCAAAATCGGTGATCATAAGAGAAACGTCTTTGGTAATATCATCTACTTGGATACGCAATTCAAAAAAGTACGGAGAATCTTCATCATCTATCCATTTGAATTTAATACGCTCATCACTTTTTTTACTGATGAGCTTTGCTTTTTCTTCACTACCTTCCCATATAAAAGTAAAAAATTCCCCACGGGAATTTACATTATCGGCGTACCACTCACTTAAACCTGAGGGAGTTGAAATATATTGGAATAATAATGAAGGAGAAGCTTGAATAGGAAACTCCATTTCGTACTTTATCTTTTCGTCCATTGTAGATTAATTAGTTTCGGGCAATATAGATATTAATTGGAAACATTAAAAGAAATCAAAATAAATATTTTAGAAAATAAAGTTTGTGTCAAAACAAATTGTTTTTATATTTGCACCCGCATTAAGGAAATCGTGCCAGGCCAGATATGACAAGGCATATAGCAGGATTTACCTGATGAGAATTTACAAGGCGAGGTAGCTCAGTTGGTTAGAGCGTCGGATTCATAACCCGGAGGTCACGAGTTCAAATCTCGTTCTCGCTACGAAGAAAAAATCCCTGCATTTTTGCAGGGATTTTTTTATTATGGAAGAATTCTCACCTAATAACTTCACTCTAAGAAATTCGATAAATTCAAATCCTGATCAATCCTACTCGTTTAATAATTTGAGATAATATCAGGGAACCAAATGCAAAAATAACCGAGATTACCACCTGTTCTCCTACAAGGCTTTCCAGGGATAGAATATCGCTTAGAAATGGGGTAACATAACCTAATAAGGTAATTAAGATTGAAATTATTAATGCTAACCAAACCCATGGATTCAAAGTAATTTCATTTATAAAAAAGGAGGTCTTGCGAGCAGGAAGGTTAAATATATTTAACAGCTGTGCCAAAACAAGGGTATTAAAAGCCATATTATTCACTTCAATTTCAGAAAGGTCCAAATATGAATTAGCATAAATCACCACACCAATAACCGATAGGGTAACAGAAAGACCGTATACCAGGGTGGCAATCCAGTGGGGTCTTGTTAAAATAGGTTCCTTTGAAGGTCTTGGTCGCAGGTTCATGATACCCTTGCTCCCCTTCCCCATTCCTAATGCGAGGGCAGGGAAAATATCGGTAATTAGGTTGAGATACAAAATTTGCATAGGTAGTAATGGAAGGGGTAAATTAATAAAGGAGGCTATAGAAACGGAAATCACCTCAGCCAGATTACACGAAATTAGAAAAATCACGAAGTATCTAATATTTTCAAAAATGGCACGACCCTGGTGGATGGCCAGTTTTATGGCCGTAAATTTATCATCCATCAATATCACGTCGGCAACTTCTTTTGCTGCTTCGGTGCCTCGAATTCCCATGGCTATTCCAATATCTGCCTCTCTTAAAGCGGGTGCATCATTCACCCCATCTCCTAGCATACCTACTACTCCCTCATTTTTCTGTAGAAAACGAACCAGTTCCAATTTTTGCTTAGGTAAAACCCTGGCAAAAACAGTGGCATTTAGAATGAGGGCTTTATCCTTTTGTTCCAGATTTTCGAAGTCCTTATAATTACTGCCAAGTATTACTCTTTCAGCACCCATGCCTTCAGGCACAAGACCAATGGCACGAGCAATATTTTTCGCAGTTCCCGGGTGATCTCCGGTGAGCATTT
>JAHELO010000115.1:412-5961 GCA_024644145.1 Christiangramia sp. | reverse complement strand
CAAATATCCCAGCTTAAAAAAGTAGCAGATCGTGAAAGATCTCCTATATACGAAGTAGGTAATGTAACGGGTGATCACAGATTTACCTTTGAAGGAAAAAATTCAGGCCAGAAGCCGATGGACCTCGAACTTTCAGATATGTTCGGAAGTTCTCCTAAAACTGTGATGACAGATAAAACGGTGGATAGAAAATATGATCCCGTTCACTACCAAACCTCCAAGGTGCATGAATATCTTGAGCAGGTGCTTCAGTTGGAAGCTGTAGCCTCTAAAGACTGGCTTACCAACAAAGTAGACCGTTGTGTGTCGGGGAGAGTTGCCAAACAACAAACCGCCGGCCCATTACAATTGCCTCTTAATAATTGCGGGATAATGGCTCTTGATTATAAAGGAAAGGAAGGAGTTGCAACATCAATTGGCCACTCCCCTGTTTCAGCGTTAATAGATCCCGTTGCAGGATCAAGAAATAGTATTGCTGAATCCTTATCAAATATTATCTGGGCACCACTAGAAAATGGTTTGAAATCTATTTCATTGTCGGCCAACTGGATGTGGCCCTGTAATAATGAAGGAGAAGATGCCAGGCTATACCAGGCTGTTGAAGGAATATCAAAATTTGCGATCTCGTTAGGAATCAATGTGCCTACCGGTAAAGATTCATTATCAATGAAGCAGCGCTATAAAGACCGTGAAGTGATCTCTCCGGGTACCGTAATTATCTCCGCAGCCGGCCATTGTAATGACATTACAAAGGTTGTAGAACCGGTACTTCAAAAGAACGGTGGTGATATCTATTATATCAATCTTTCTCAGGACGCGTTCAAACTTGGCGGATCGTCTTTTGCACAAATACTGAATAAAGTAGGTAATGAAGTTCCAACCATAAAAGATGACAGGAAATTTGCAGATACATTCAATACTATACAGGATTTAATTAAACAGGACCTTATCCTGGCTGGTCACGATGTAGCCTCCGGAGGTTTGATTACAACTCTTCTTGAAATGTGTTTCGCTGATGTGAACCTGGGAGCCGATCTCAATCTTACTGCACTGAATGAAAAAGATATTATTAAACTCCTTTTCAATGAAAATTGTGGAATCGTTTTTCAGGCTAAAAATGCCAAAGCAGAAGAGATCCTGAAAGAGAGAAAAATTGAATTTTTTAATATAGGTAAAGTTAGTGAAGGAACTGAATTAAAGATCAAAAGTTCAGGCTCTAACCTAAGTTTCAATATTCCGGAACTAAGGGATACCTGGTATAAAACCTCATTCCTGCTGGATGAAAGGCAAAGTGGCATAGATAAAGCTACAGAGCGATACCATAATTATAAGCAACAGCCTTTAACCTTTAAGTTCCCTGAACATTTTACCGGTAAACTTCCCGAGCTGGATAAAAATAAGCCACGTATCAAAGCTGCAATAATTCGTGAAAAAGGCTCAAATTCTGAAAGGGAGATGGCCAGAGCCATGTTCCTGGCAGGTTTTGATGTAAAGGATGTTCATATGACAGATCTAATTACCGGTAGAGAATCCCTTGAAGACATTCAGTTTATTGCCGCTGTTGGAGGTTTTTCAAATTCAGACGTTCTGGGAAGTGCTAAAGGCTGGGCCGGGGCATTCTTATATAACGAAAAGGCAAAAGAAGCTCTGGACAAATTTTTCGCAAGGGAAGACACCCTTTCCCTGGGAGTTTGCAATGGATGTCAGCTATTCATAGAACTTGGTCTTATAAATCCGGAGCATGAGCAAAAACCAAAAATGTTACATAACGAATCACATAAATTCGAGTGTAATTTCACTTCTGTAGAAATTCAGGAGAACAATTCGGTTATGCTATCCACCCTGGCCGGATCAAAACTTGGAATTTGGGCGGCCCACGGTGAAGGAAAATTCAGTTTCCCTTACGAGGAAGAGAAATACAATATCGTTGGTAAATATGGTTATGAAGGTTATCCTGCAAATCCTAATGGGTCGCATTTTAACACTGCTGTACTAACCGATGATACCGGCAGGCATCTTGTTATGATGCCACACCTGGAGCGTTCTACCTTCCAATGGAACTGGGCTCACTACCCGGAAGGAAGGCAGGATGAAGTTTCTCCATGGCTGGAAGGATTTGTGAATGCCAGAAAATGGCTGGAAAAGAAGCAATAAGAAGGTAAATTTGTGAATAAATTTGAAGGGATGTTAAAAACATCCCTTCTTTTTTGAATTATCCATTTGAAGTACCCCCCTTTTTTGCTATTTTGCATAGCACAATCAAATTACTTCACTGAATGAATGAAATAAAACGACTCTTTGACTTTCCATATTATCAGCTTGAAAATTTTCCATTAAAAGAGGCCCTGGCCACTAAATATGGCAATGAATGGAAAACACTTTCTACCCAGGAATATATAGATCAGGCAAATACCATAAGCCGGGGACTTCTAAGATTGGGGATCAAGCCAAACGATAAGATCGCCGTAATCTCTACCTCTAACCGAACCGAATGGAATGTGATGGATATAGGTATCCTTCAAATAGGGGCTCAGAATGTTCCTATATACCCAACTATTTCTGAAGAGGATTACGAATATGTTTTAAATCACAGTGAAGCAATTTATTGCTTTGTATCAGATAAAGAAGTTTTAAGCAAGGTTAACCGTATTAAAGGCACTACTGAACTTAAAGGGGTATACAGTTTTGATGATATACCGGGATGCCAAAACTGGAAAGAGATTTTAGAGCAAGGTAAGGATAAGGGAAATCAGGATGAAGTTGAAGCACTTAAAGCGGCTGTGAAGCCAGATGACCTTGCCACACTCATATATACTTCTGGGACTACCGGGAGGCCGAAAGGTGTAATGCTCACACATAATAATATTGTTAGTAATGTACTTGGAAGTGCACCTCGGGTACCTTTTGATACCGGCACTTATGTTGCGCTAAGCTTCTTACCGGTATGTCATATTTTTGAGAGAATGATCCTTTACCTGTATCAATATTATTCCGTAAGTATCTACTTTGCTGAATCTATTGAGAAGATAAGTGATAACTTAAAAGAGGTCAAACCTCATGTGATTACCGCAGTTCCAAGGTTATTAGAAAAAGTATATGATAAGATCATAGCCAAGGGAACGGCCTTAGAAGGAATAAAGAAAAAACTTTTCTTCTGGGCTGTAGAATTAGGTTTGGAATATGAACCTTATGGAGCCAATGGCTGGTGGTACGAAACAAAATTAAAGATCGCGCGAAAGATTATCTTTTCTAAATGGAAAGAAGGTTTAGGCGGAAATATTGAATTGATAGTTTCCGGTAGCGCAGCCTTACAGCCAAGACTGGCAAGGGTTTTTGCTGCTGCCGAAATTCCTGTTATGGAGGGTTACGGGCTAACAGAGACCTCACCGGTAATTGCCGTAAACGATGAACGCAACCACGGGTTTAAGATTGGTACTGTAGGAAAGGTATTGGATAATGTAGAGGTTAAGATCGCCGAAGATGGGGAAATACTTGCCAAGGGACCTAACATTATGCGTGGGTATTATAAGGATGAGGGTAAAACCAGAGAAGTTCTAAATAACGATTTCTTTCATACCGGTGATATAGGAGAAATAGATAAAGATGGATTCCTTAAGATTACAGACAGGAAGAAAGAAATGTTCAAAACTTCTGGGGGGAAATATGTTGCTCCTCAATTAATTGAGAACACTATGAAGCAATCACGTTTCATAGAGCAGATCATGGTAGTTGGAGATGGAGAAAAAATGCCTTCGGCCCTGATTCAGCCAAACTATGAATTCATTACAGACTGGGCTAAGAGAAAAAATATTGATCTTGGTAAAGGCTCTGAAAGTGAGATCGCCAATAATAAGCTGGTAATAGAACGTATTCAGGAAGAAGTGGATTTCTATAACCAGAAGTTTGGAAAATGGGAAAGAGTAAAAACATTTGCACTTACCCCAGATGCCTGGACGATAGATGACGGTCACCTTACTCCTACTATGAAATTAAAAAGAAGGATTATTAGAGAAAAATATAAGGATCTCTATGAAAAATTATACGGAAGGTTCTAAACCACCTTCTGAGAATATGATAAAAAAAACTCCTCCCGCAAAGAGGAGTTTTTTTGTTTTAAGAATTTAAGCTTGTTAAATTCAGAATATTAATATTTTTAAGCTAATTTTATTATGCATGCATAATATTTTTTCCTAACTTTGGATTCATTCACAATCGAAATGAAAGAAAAAACTATAGATTATGTATTGCGCGCCACCTGGATGGCTGTCTCTAAAATGTATAATGAGGAGGCCGGAAAAGCGGGCAGTACAATGGCCACGGGATTTGCTCTTTTAAGCATAGATCCTGAGGATGGCACCCCTTCTACTTCCCTGGGACCTAAAATGGGAATGGAAGCCACTAGCTTATCCAGAATCCTGAAAACCATGGAAGCTAAAGGCCTCATAACAAGAAAAAAAAATCCCAACGACGGTAGAAGTGTACTTATTCACTTAACCGATTTCGGCAAAGAGATGAGGGATTATTCTAAGCGTGTCGTATTAAGATTTGATGAGGCGGTAAAGGAAGCTGTTCCGGAAAAAGACCTGTTAACTTTTATCGAAGTTGCCGGCACAATAATGGAATTGATTAGCGAGAAAAAAATATATACTGAAGAAATTAGTATCAGATAAAACTATAAAAACCAAGAAATGAAAAGAAGGATTAATAAAGTTGCAGTTGTGGGATCCGGAATAATGGGAAGCGGTATAGCTTGCCATTTTGCCAATATTGGTGTAGAGGTACTACTGCTGGACATAGTTCCCCGTGAGCTGAATGAAAAAGAAAAGAAAAAAGGTCTTAGCCTTGAAGATAAAGCAGTTCGTAACCGAATCGTAAACGATTCGTTACAGGCATCTGTTAAATCTAAACCATCCCCTATTTATCACCAGGATTTTGTAAAAAGGATCACTACCGGGAACCTGGAAGATGATATACAAAAAGTTGCAGAGGCAGATTGGATCATCGAGGTTGTAGTTGAAAGGCTGGATATTAAGAAGCAGGTTTTTGAAAACCTGGAAAAGCATAGAAAGCCGGGAACGTTAATCACTTCTAATACATCTGGTATTCCTATTAATTTTATGACCGAAGGTAGAAGTGAAGATTTTAAAAAGCATTTCTGCGGTACGCACTTCTTCAATCCTCCACGTTATTTAAGACTGTTCGAGATCATACCGGGGAAAGAAACTTCTAAAGACGTTCTTGAATTTCTGGAGATGTATGGTGAAAAGTTCCTTGGTAAAAAAGCAGTTTTAGCAAAGGACACTCCTGCATTTATTGGAAACAGAATTGGTATCTTCTCAATCATGAGCCTTTTCCATATGGTTAAGGATATGGGACTTACCATTGAAGAAGTAGATAAACTTACCGGTCCCGTAATCGGCCGCCAAAAATCGGCGACCTTTAGAACGGTAGATGTAGTTGGTTTAGACACTTTGGTTCACGTTGCAAATGGCCTGCATCAAAATGTACCAAATGATGAACAGCATGACCTGTTTGCCTTGCCCAATTTC
>JAHELO010000115.1:0-402 GCA_024644145.1 Christiangramia sp. | reverse complement strand
CAGCGTTATTAAATCTCTGGACCTGGATACCCTGGAATATCGCGATCAGAAAAAAGCCACTTTCGCAACCCTGGAGTTAACCAAGTCTATAGACAATGTTTCAGATAGATTTGAGGTGCTTGTAAATGGTAAGGATAAGGCGGGTGAATTCTACAGAAAAACATTCTCTTCACTATTCGCATATGTATCCAACAGAATTCCTGAAATATCAGACGAACTTTATAAGATAGATGATGCTATGAAAGCCGGATTTGGCTGGGAGCATGGTCCATTCCAGATATGGGATGCCATTGGCGTTCAGAAAGGTATCGAAATGATGAAAGAAGAGGGCTACGAACCTGCGGCCTGGGTCAATGAAATGTTACAAAGCGGGAGCGACAGTTTCTATAGCGTAAAAGAAGG
>JAHELO010000114.1 GCA_024644145.1 Christiangramia sp. | reverse complement strand
TATAATGCACCATTTTGTCTGGATTCGTTTCGCTGGAATCCAGGGATATGCTGAGGATTATTTTATCAGAAAAATCGGTTTCCTCAAGGACCTTTTTAAGTAAGATCTGTTTTTCACCAGAAGGGATAAGCTTGGTAATATCTTCTTCCAACGTAATATTCCAGGCGAAAAATGCCATAACAAAACCGTACAGTGCAAACATAGAAAAACCAATACCCTTATGGCTTTTCAAATAACTATAAATATGAAAGAAAAGGTTTTGCATTAAGGTTTTACCAACTGCTTCTGGTTTTGCACCGAAAATAAAAAATAAAATACTATTCCCAGGCTAACAGACATCACAATAGCAAGTGTAAAACTTCCAATGATATACTGCCAAAGTCCCATAAAAACTTTAGTACTCGAATCTATATTCTGTAGCTGAAGGTTCCAATCAAAACCATGTCCCGTAATCAGGGAACCTGCCTGATAGCTGGCGTAAACAATTAATGGTATTAAAGGCGGTATACTTATATTGGAGAATAAAAAGGCTATAACCTTATTTAATTTGAAAACTGCGGCAAGTGTAAAGACCAGGAGAGTATGTAAACCCCAGAACGGGGATATTCCCACAAAAATACCAAGAGCAATCGCGGCCGCTTTTTTATGCGGTGGCTCCTGACTTTTTATAATATCCTCTTTCCAGAACTTCTTAAAACCTTTATTCTTAAAATCCTGGTATTTATTTCTTGGATGTATATAAAAGAAACTTACCAGTACAAACCACATATATAGCAGGACGATCCTCACAATATCCCAGAATGGCCTGAAATGAGTTACCCTTTCACCTTCCTGATAGTGGACCTTAATAGGAATATTCTTTACATCTGCTTTTTTCCAGGCAGCTTTTACTAATACTTCGATCTCCAATTCAAATTTCCAGGTAATTAGTTTAAGGGAATTTATAAGTTTTACCGGGTATAATCTGTATCCACTCTGGGTATCATTCAGTTCTATACCAGTAACCACGAGATACCAGAAATTTGAAAAACGGTTGCCTTTACTACTTTTTCCGGGTATACCTTCCCGTCCCATTCTCCTGTCTCCTACTAAAAGTAATTCAGAGTCATTAGGTTTTCGGGACTCCAGCTCACTTAGAAAGACATCGAGGTCATCTGGATAATGTTGGCCGTCTGAGTCTATGGTAATGGCATACTCAAATCCCAGTTCTAATGCCTGTGTGAAACCGGTTTTCAATGCCATCCCTTTCCCCTTATTTTCCCGATGCACCAGTAAATGAATTTCAGGATGTTGTTCAAGGATTCCGGGAGTAGCATCTGTAGAGCCATCATTGATGACTATAATATTGTGGGTATAATATTTAAGATCGGTTAGAAAACTATTAAGGCTATGAGCATTATTGTAGGTAGGCACAATCACGCAGCAGTTAAGATCCTCAAATCTGTCCTGAAAAACCGGTTTTATAATCACTCTGAAATCCTTTGCTGCAAAAGTATTATTTATTCAGGGAGGAACATAGCAGAAATTAACATTTACAAGGACTTATACAGGGAGCTTATTTTTAGAACGATCCCGTTTTTGTTTTTAGCAATACCTTTAAGCTTAACAAATTCATCGGTTTCAGTAAGGTGGGAATCGAGAATTAATTCATTATCCTGTGTTGGATCGAATACAGCGGTGAATTTTACGTTTTCGGCTCTAACCAACTGCAAGTCCTTATCAAAAATACGTTCTGCCTCCTCTTTAAATAATTGCATTAGCACTACGCCCGGAGTGACCGGCCTGCCAGGAAAGTGGCCTTTATAAATATCATGATCTTTATTTACCCTTAAGGTAGTTAATGCGGAATCTCCCGCAACTGAGGTATTTGCCACCTCATAAAAGTCCTTCAAAACCATATTTAAAAGTTAGAAAGACCAAGATACTTTAGTTTTCAAAAACTGAAGAAGGAATAGGTTGATTAATTTTAATATTACTCATAGAAATTTCGGTATAATCTCCAGAGGCGTCTATTAACCTAACCGACCTAATTAAATGATCTGTATTAAAACTGATCCAGATCTCACTAAACATTCCTTTTAGCCCCTGGTCTTTAGGTATAATAATAGCCTTTACAAATTTACCTGACTGATGGTAGGTGATATTAAAATCTTTTTCGGCCATCAATATCTTACCGTTCAAGCTTCCGGCAACTAATTCTCCCATCTTTTCAAAAAGCTTATTAGAGGAAAGATCGACCTGAGAAAGCTGTCCTTCTTCCACAATAAAAAGCCGGGAATCTTTGAACAATAACTTATAGTTATATGGTGAGGTATATTCCCATTTGAGCGTATTTGGTGATTTATAATAAACATTACCCCTGCTTTGAGGCTCTCCCTCCAACATCGTCATGTGCCTGGTTTGGCTAAATTGTGCAGTAAAGCTTTGGATATCATTAGATTTTCCAATCACACTGGACCTAAAAACTTGTTGTTCTGAATCGTTTAAAGGGCCGGTTTGAGCCAGCATATTAATACTGAAAAGGAAAACGAAAAGATTAATTATGCGCATGAATTTCAAATAATTTATCAGGTCTTATGGTACTGATATTACGTCGCTCTAAAATTACCAATAACTGTTCCAATATATATGCGGTTTTAGGCATATTATCATGCAGCAATATAAGGTCACCCTTCTTTAAATCTTTGGTAATTCTCTCCAGAACCCTCTCAGGTGACCGCGTTACAGCGTCATACGGCCGCACATTCCATCCCATTACTTTATGCCCTGTATGTTGTAGGGCCCGTTTGATTTTTGGATTTATTATACCAAAGGGAGGACGAAATAATTTCATATTCACACCTCCAACCTTTTCAGCAATTTCGTTGCAGCGCTCAATTTCCTCAATTATTTTTTTTCTACCTAAAAACCCCATTAACCGGGTATGAGAATAACTATGGTTACCCACTATGTGACCTCTTCTTATAATCTCCTTAAAGATTTCAGGATGCTTTTCAATATTTTTACCAATACAGAAAAAAGCCGATTTTACACCAAACTTATCTAAAATGTCCAGGATCTCCAGTGTGAATTCTTCCGGGCCATCATCAAAGCTAAGCGCTACCGCATTTTCAGAAAAATCTGGATTGTTATTATAAGCTCTTACGAAAAAATTGAAGCGAATATTTGAAGATAATATCAAGACCAGACTAAGATAAAAGAGAATGATAAGAATGACTGGCCAGACAGGCCATATATTCACAATGTACAATATTGCAGAACACAACAGGACAATTGCGAATAAGATCTTGATCAGTCTAAAAGTCACAGGTTTCCAATAGAATTAATCCGTGGTTTCTACCCAGATATTGATTATATATCAAAATTTTTTCGGGTTTATTGCAAGTTAAAGCATTCAGCATGAAAATCTCCGGAATCTTTTTTTCTTTGAGGATTTTGGAAGCCAGCCATAGAGCATACGATGAAACCGAATTATTATCGCCTACGAGATTTTTATAACCAAGCTGACATTTATCTGAAAAAATACCCTGCTGAATTTCATCATAATAGCGATCATATCTATTATCTCCATTTTTACCCAGAATCACGAGGTCAACCTCGGCGATTTCATTCTTCTCCAAAAAGCGCTCAATTCTCCGGGTAAGATCTGAAGGTTCCAGAATATTTAAAACCTGAACATCGATTAAACGGGCATAGGATGTTGCCCTTTTCACGGAACTTAAAGAAAAAAAAGCTGCAGTTTCTGAAACAATGGTTCCCGGTGTATTGGACTCAAAAAGATCCAGATTATTTAAATTTTCATCCTTTATCTGTGCATTCAATTTCTGAAAACCGGTAAACTGAGGAGAAATTTCATCTACACCACCAACCAGAATATTTTTGACCTCTTTTTCTTCAATTTGCAGTAGCGCATCTATTAAAGCACTTTCAAAGGAAGCAGCATTTTGAGAAAAGGTCATATTATAAGCCTGGCATTTCAGATCCAGGGCTATCTGTCCGGCGACAGTATTATGAGTAGATTGAATGAAGGATGTAGGACTTAACAAACCTTCATTGGTATTCAGCATATTAACTAAAAACTTCTCAGTATCCTGTAAGCATCCCTGTCCTGTTCCCACCAGGATAGCATCTGGCATTGTAACTTCTGCCTCCAGCAATGCCTGCTTGGCACAGAATATTCCCATTTTCACTGCACTAGACATTCTGCGAAGCATCATGGGCTTAATAAAAGACTTATAGTCCTGTTTTAGTGACGGAAGAATATTAGTCTCATATTCAAGAGGTGCCTGGTCTTCAAAAACAGAATCTGTTTGTGGAGATATATTTGATATTCCATTAATGTATATTTTACAACCCATCCCGCTGAAATATTAGAGCTGTACAATTACCACCAAAACCAAAGGAATTAGATAGCACGGTTTTTAGAACTTTTTTTTGTAAAATTTCAACCGGCCGTAAACCTGTTTCCTGCATTTCTGTCTCAAAATTCAGGTTGGGATAGATTTCATCATTCTGGAGAGCCATGAGGCTAAAAACAGCCTCAACTGCACCGGCAGCTCCCAGGGTATGTCCTGTATAAGCCTTGGTAGAACTAAATTCGGGCAACCACTCCCCGAAGATTCTTTTTAAAGCTACGCTTTCAGACTGGTCATTATTTATGGTACCTGTGCCGTGAGCATTAATATAATCGATCTCGGTTGAAGAAATACCCGCTTTAGCTATGGCTTTAGTAATAGCCAGGTAGGCACCTTCTCCGGTTTCAGAAGAAGCAGTTTGATGGTATGCGTCATTCGCATTTCCATAACCAGTAATACGTCCCAGTACCGGCTTATCATTAATACAATCTTCTGCCTCCAATAAAATATAGGCCGCAGCCTCGCCCAGGTTAAGTCCTTCACGATGGTTATCAAATGGGCGGCATTCGCTTTGCGAAAGAATTTTTAAGGAATTAAAGCCATTAATAGTAAATTTCGTCAGGCAGTCTGTGCCACCCACGATTACCCTTTTTAATCTGCCAGACCGTATCATACGGGCACCCAATGCTATCGCGTTGGCCGAAGAAGAACAGGCCGTACTTATAGTGGTCACTAACCCACTGATCTTAAAATATTCTGCAATTTTTTCTGTTGTGAATCCCGGGTGTTGCGCAGGAATAAATCTTCGGGTACCCGGGTCATCTATATAATCGTAAAAGTGCTCTTCAGTAAGATCTATTCCTCCTACGCTGGTCCCAGATATAAATCCGGTTTCTTCAGGAAATTCCCCATAGCCAGTATTTTTTAATAGATCAGATATTGCACAGGCGCCAAGTAATGCTGCGCGTGTGTAGCAATGTCCTTCGGGCAAATGCAGTAATTCAGATAATTCTGCATTACTTAGTTTTATTTCTCCTACCGGTAGATCTTTATGATTTGTTGCCAGAATCTCCGGGAGACCAATTCCGCTAATAGCCTTCTTTAAGCCTGTATGGGTTTCTTCAGAATTCCTGCCTATAGCAGAAATTATTCCCATACCGGTTATGGCCACACCTTTCATAAATTATATGGTCCGGTTTTTCTCGATAAAATCGACCATACTATTAATAGAACTGAAGATCTCTTTTCCCTGATTAGGGTCTGTAAGTTTAATACCATAATCTTTTTCCAGAAGCACGATAAGCTCCAGAGCATCAATACTATCCAGGCCAAGGCCATCGCCGAACAGATGCTCGTCATTTTCTATCTCATTAACCTCCATATCTTCAAGGTTAAGTTGTTCTATAATGCTTTTTTTTAATTCGGTATGCAGGTCACTCATGTGTAGGTAAGTATAATTTCATCAGCTCCTCTTCGTTAAGGCGCGTACTGCCATCAGGAGCAATTTGCCACAAAAATACATCATATTCATTATTGTGCAAGTTAACCCAGCCACAAACAATGTTTTCGGCTTTTTTTTGCTGAATCATAGGCGTCGCGTAATCTAA
>JAHELO010000113.1 GCA_024644145.1 Christiangramia sp. | reverse complement strand
CATTTCCCTTACTCCCCACATGATGCCGCTATTACCGCCTTCAGAAATTTTCCATTCCAGCTCCAACTCAAAATTTTCATATTTATCTTTTGTGATTAAATATTCTTTTATCCTTTTATCACCATCAGCCGGGGAAAACGCGATCACCCCGTTTTCTACTGTCCACTGGCCTGATATTGAATCTCGGTTATATGCTTTCCAATTCTCCAGATCCTCTCCGCTAAAAAGTTCCTGCCATTTTTCTGAATCTTTATCGTCAACCGCCATTTTCTCTGTTTCTTTCATTTCAGTACTTTCACCATCCTTTTTTTCATTTTTGCAGGCTATTAGCAGTATTAGAGAACATCCTATTAAAATTATTTTTTTCATTATTCGCTGGTTTTTATTCCTAAGATACGTTTGAGTTTATTTTCATCTATTTCAGCTCCGGCAAAGTCATCGAATCTTTTCTGAGTAGCTTCTATAATGTGCTTTTGTATAAAGGGGGCACCTTCTTTAGCTCCCTGTTCAGGTGATTTTATGCAACATTCCCATTCCAGGACGGCCCATACATCACATCCATATTCGGTAAGCTTGGAAAAAACAGATTTAAAATCTACCTGTCCGTCACCGGGGTGGCGATATCTGCCGGCCCGGTCTTTCCAGTCGCCATATCCCCCGAACATGCCCTTCTTTCCGCTAGGGTTGAATTCAGCATCCTTCACATGGAACATTTTTATATAATCGTGATAATGATCTATATACTCCAGATAATCCAGTTGCTGTAGGATAAAATGACTGGGGTCATATAGTATGTTCACTCTCTTATGGTTGTGTGTAGCATCCAGAAAGCGTTCAAAAGTAACACCGTCATGAAGGTCTTCCCCGGGATGGATCTCATAACAAACATCTACGCCCTGTTCATCAAATTCATTAAGTATAGGCATCCAGCGTTTTGCAAGTTCAGCAAATCCCATTTCCACCAGGCCGTCTGGTCGCTGGGGCCAAGGATGGGCAGTATGCCATAAAAAGGAACCACTAAAGGTTCCATGAACATCCAAACCTAGATTCCTGCTTGCCTTAGCGGCGAATTTTAACTGATCTATGGCCCAGTTGGTTCTCTTTTCAGGATTATTTTTATAATCTGCTGGCGCAAAATTATCGAACATAATATCATATGCAGGATGTACCGCTACCAGTTGACCCTGTAAATGAGAACTGAGTTCGGTAATCTCCAGGCCGTAGGATTCCACTTTTCCTTTAAGCTCGTCACAATAGGTTTTACTCTCGGCAGCTTTTTTCAGATCCATCAACCTCGTTTCCCAGGTAGGAATCTGGATCCCTTTATAGCCCCTCTCTGCTGCCCATTTGCAAAGACCTTCCAGAGAATTGAAAGGTTCCTCATGATCCATAAACTGAGCTAAAAATACCGCAGGTCCTTTAATAGTCTTCATCTTCTAATATTTTGTATTAGTCTTCAATTTTTATCCAGACATTGCCATTTTTGTGAGAGGCCACTGTTTTTTCAATAAAATTCATACCGCGTAGACCATCGTTAAGTTTTGGATAGGCACCCTTATATTTTTCATTTTCATTAATGGCCATGGCAACACCATAATATATATTCCCCATGGAGTCAAAAATTCCTTCCGGATGACCGGGAGGAAGCTTAGTTCCTTCTAATGAGAATTCACTTAAATATCCGTGTCCCGGTTTTAATACCTGTAATGGCCTATCTTCTTTAAGTAAAACTAAGTTGTTAGGGTTTTCCTGCTGCCATTTTAAACCTCCCTTATCCCCATAGACCTGCACCGTAAAATTATTCTCCTCACCGGTGGCAATCTGGCTGGCACGCAGTACACCCTTAACATTTCCTCCAAATCTCAGGAGAACCGTGCCGTCTATATCCATAGGATTATCTTCATAGAGGTAATTAAGGTCTGCAAGTATATTTTCTACTTTCATACCGGTTACATACTCAGCCATATTAAACGCGTGGGTACCAATGTCTCCTATACAACAACTTATTCCTGATTTTTCAGGGTCCAGTCTCCAGGTAGCAGATCTTTTATCTTTATCATGAATAAGTGGGTTTATCCATCCCTGGTAATACTGAATATCTACCTTCTGGATCTTGCCAATATCACCATTCTCAATCATGGTCTTCATTTGCCGAATCATGGGATAGCCGGTATAAGTGTATGTTACAGCAAATACAGAATTCGATTTCTGCTGAATTTCGTTTAATATTTTTGCTTCCTCATAGGTAGTTGTTAAAGGTTTTTCACAGATCACATTAAAGCCGTTTTCCAGAAGTTTCTTCGCCATAGGGAAGTGAAGGAAGTTCGGAGTAAGTACAGATACAGCCTGCAGTCTCTCTACCTGTGGAAGCGATTTTTCTTTGGCTATAAGATCATCAAGATCTTTGTAGACCCTGGCCGGATCAAGCTTCAGTTTTTCACCGAATTTCAAACTTTTTTCATGCTGAATATCAAAAACTCCACCTATGATCTCGAATTGATCAAACATATTTGCCGCTACTCTGTGAAGTATTCCTATTAGCGAATCTTCTCCTCCTCCTAAAATACCAAGTCTAATCTTAGCCATAATTAATTGTTGTTTTATATTTCAATATCCTTTTTATCAATCTTTTCATTTTTAAAAAACAAGGCAAAAATCAGCATAACACCAAAGGCAAAGACAGCGGGATATATCCAGATAGTCTCCCAATCGTGCATTTTATCTCCGGTTAAGTAAGCATTAGTAATGAGGCCGGCTACGTAAAATCCTATAAGCATTCCCACCCCATAAGTTGCGAGGGTGATAAGGCCCTGGGCAGAACTTTTAAATTTTGAACCCGCTTTGAAATCGGTATATATCTGTCCAGATACGAAAAAGAAATCATAGCATATTCCATGCAGGGCGATCCCGGTTAGGAGCATAAATATAAGTTCGCCAGAATTGCCATATGCAAAGAGTATATATCTCAGTGACCAGGCGAGCATCCCGGCGATAATGGTTGTTTTAAATCCAAATCTTTTAAAGAAAAAGGGGAGGAGTAGCATAAATAAGACTTCAGAAACCTGACCAATGGTCATTAAGCCCGTTGGATTTTCCACACCTATTTCTGAAAGAAAAGGATTGGTGTTCTGATAATAGAAGGCCAATGGAATACATATGAGAACAGATGCTAAAAAGAACATCAGGAAGTTTCTGTCCTTTAAAAGACCTAGTGCATCAAGCCCTAAGGTTTCTACTATACTTACTTTTTTAGAACGATCTGCTGTAGGCGGGGTTTTGGGTAAGGTAAAACTAAAAAGGCCCAGAAAGGCGGAGGCTATACTTACCATGAGAAAAGTGTTCTTTAACATTCCTTCCTGCCGTGCACCGGGAGCATCCCAGAAGAACAGGTAACTTATTACTAAACCGGCAACGATCCAGCCTATGGTCCCGAAAACCCTGATAAATGAAAATTCTTTTGCTGGATCTTTCATTTGATTAAAACTTACTGAGTTTACAAGTGCGAGAGTTGGCATATAAGCGATCATATAACCCAGAACCAGCGGATAGAACTCTGCGAAATCTGTACTTTGATACATTAGATACAGAAGGACTGCACCAATAAGGTGTAGAAATCCCAGGATCCTTTCAGCATTAAAGAACCGGTCTGCAATTAATCCAATAATAAATGGAGCTATAATGGCTCCCCAGGATTGGGTAGAGAATGCAGTAGAGATCTGTACATCTGTGGCATTGAGATTATATCCCAGAAATGTGCCGAGCGTGACAAACCAGCCTCCCCAGATAAAAAATTCCAGAAACATCATCAGGGAAAGTTGAAATCTAATAAGCTTATTCATATTGATACGGTTGGGATTTAAATGGAGTTTCCAGCTTCTATAAGCAGGTTTTTGGTTTTTAGAATACCTTTCTTAGGTGAGATATCGGTGCCTTCAAACTCTACTCCAATAAAACCGTTATAACCTGCATCTTTTACCAGTTGAAGCATTTTCTTATAATCTATAAGCTCTTCCTGTCCCTTATCATTAAAACTATAAGATTTGGCACTAACCGCTTTTGCAAACGGCATAAGTTTTTTAACACCTTCATATCTGGGATACTCCTCCACGCATTTGGCATCCCATCTTTCACCACCTTCCCGCTTAAGACAAAAGTTCCCGAAATCTGGCAATGTACCGCAATTGGTCATATTTACTTTTTGCATGACTTCTACCAGAAGATCTGCGTTAGAAGACAGGTACCCATGATTTTCTACCAGCACATTAATATTTTTACCAGCGGCATATTTTGACAATTTGGTAAGAGCATCAGCCGAATTTGCTTTCCATTTCTCAGGATCATTACTTCCAAAAAGATTTACTCTAATTGAATTACAACCCAGGTAACTGGCGGCATCTATCCATTTTTTGTGATTGTTCACAGCTGTATTTCTCGCTACTGAATCATTCACAGCAAGGTCTCCCTCTCCATCAACCATTAAAAGTAGATTCTTAACCTTATATTTTTCGCTCCTTGCTTTCAAACTATCCAGGACTAATTTCATTTCAGCTTCAGGGTCTGTGGCATTCTTTATTCTATCTGCATAAAACCCTGTCACATATTCAATTCCTTCAAATCCCATTTTACTCGCAGTTTCAGCAAAATCCATGGGATCTAATTTCTCATCATTTATAAGCTGATGTAAAGACCACTGCGCCAGTGAGAGTTTAAAAAATAAGCCATCTCTTTTGGTGTTAACTTCTTCATCTGGAGTATCTTCAGATGGATTTTTTTGTTTTTCGTTACAAGAGGAAAGGCAAAGGAAGCTTAAGGTAATTATAGTGAAAAATAGAGTATTAAAGTGTTTCAGGGTCATTGTATAATTAATTATCGTGAACCGTTTTGTTAGTAATTTGAAGAATGATAATTAAATGTACTCTTTTTTTTATAGAAGCAAAATTCGAGCTATAAATTTATATATTTGATAGACTTCGAGCCTAATTGTTGTCAAAAAACCAAGAAATTGTGAGTGTATATTATGAAAATGATAAATACGATGCGATAGTCGTAGGGACAGGAATAAGTGGAGGCTGGGCGGCCAAGGAACTTTGTGAAAAAGGGTTCAAAACCCTGGTCCTTGAACGCGGGCGCATGGTGGAGCATGTCAAAGATTATCCTACGATGAACGATGATCCCTGGGATTATAAATTCAAGGGACAGGTGCCCCGGCAAGAAGTGAAAAGACAATTTAAACAGGCCAGAACCGGCTATACCGTTTCTGAGCCTAGCAAACATTGGTTCGTTGATGATATTAAACATCCTTATAATGAAGTAAAAAGGTTTGACTGGATGCGTGGCTATCATGTAGGCGGGAGGTCTATAATGTGGGGACGTCACAGTTACCGCTTAAGCGACCTTGATTTTGAGGCAAATAAAAAAGATGGGATCGCGGTAGACTGGCCTATAAGATATAAGGATATTGCACCCTGGTACGATTATGTAGAATCATATATAGGAGTATGTGGAGAAAAACTGGGCTTAAGCCAATTGCCTGATGGGCAGTTTCTGCCTCCCATGGATCTCAATTGTGTTGAGGATTATTTTCGAGAAAGCATCTCGAAAAATTTTGATGGTCGTGTTATGACCTCCGGGCGGGTGGCCCATATAACCGGAGATAAAAAGTTTGAAGGCAGGTCTAAATGTCAATACAGGAATCGTTGTATAAGAGGTTGCCCTTATGGGGCATACTTCAGCAGTAATTCTTCCACCTTGCCTGCTGCCGATAGAACCGGGAATATGACCTTACGACCAAATTCTGTTGTGAGTCAGGTTATTTACGACCCTGAAACTAAAAGAGCTTCAGGAGTAAAGGTTATCGATGCCAACACTAAGGAAACTATGCAGTTCAAAGCAAATGTGATTTTCCTATGTGCCTCGGCAGTAGCCTCTACCAGTATCCTGATGCTGTCAAAATCTGACAGGTTTC
>JAHELO010000112.1 GCA_024644145.1 Christiangramia sp. | reverse complement strand
TCAATTCCAATTCCGGCAGTGAGACAACCGAAGTGTATTTTGGTAATAATTTAAGCACAAATGGTGATGGATTTTCTTTGCAATTCGGAGGAATAGCTAAGCTAGGTGATAATATCCGCCTGGGATTAACTTACGACTCTCCCACCTGGTTCAACATAAGGGAAGAAACAGCCCAATACCTCGACACCAATAATAATCTGGACGAATTTGTTAGTATATCTCCTCAGGTAATCAATGTTTTTCCCGAATATCAGCTAAGACTACCTTCTAAGATCAACGGTAGTTTTGCTTATCTCTTCGGAAAGCAAGGCCTGGTAAGTTTTGATTACAGCAGGAAAGATTACTCCAACATGAAGTTTAGCTCGAATTTCAATGTTGGATATGCCAACCTGAATGATGCAATTTCTAATGATATGAAAGCAGCCTCCACTTACAGGTTTGGTGGGGAATACCGTCTATCCCAGTTAAGCCTCCGTGCGGGTTATAGATTCGAAGAAAGTCCTTATAATAACGAAAGTATTGTAGGCGATCTTACCGGCTATACAGCGGGTTTTGGATATAATTTCGGAAATTTAAACATTGATCTTGCCTATTCCTACACCAACTATAAAGATGCTACAACTGGATTTATTAATCCAACGACCATAGATCGCGATCTTTCTAAGGTCGTACTATCACTTAGCCTGGGATTATAATATTGGTTCTTTCTAATAAATAAAAAAACGCCTGTAATGGCGTTTTTTTTATCTCATTAATGAAAAATTAGACATGTATTCCTGGTGCCTCCCGGTTTTTTCATCAATGAACTCAACGCGAAACCAATAATCATCAGCAGGAAGATCATTCCCATTATAGGTCCCATCCCAGCCTTTGCTGGTAGGATCTACACGTGCTATCAATTTTCCGTATCTATCAAATACGAATAATTGCTTTATACTAATATTATTATCTGTAATAAGATTCCAGTTATCGTTATACCCGTCTGAATTTGGTGTAAAAAACCTTGGATACCCTACCAGAAAGAAACTTTCACTTGTGGTAGATCCACAGCCATTCAGTTCCCTTACACTTACAGTATGACTCCCCGGAGGAACATCTGTAAAAACATTTGCCTCCTGCCATGCTCCATTGTCTAATCTATAGAGAAAAGAAGCAAATTCACCACCTTCGAAATTTTCTGGTCTCGCTGCAACCGTATAACCATCACCAAAATCTGACCCCGACACCTCGACTTCAACCAATACTGGTTTCGAAACTGCTGCAGGAACTGTAAAGTATACTAGTTTACATCCTGAAACGGGATGATCTATAATAACGCTTATTTCTGAAGCTACAGGAAAATCATCGAACTGCACTACCGCATTGGTACTCATTAATACATCGTCTACTCTCCATTCATAATTAAATCCTTCCCCAAGATCCTGCCCAAGTTTGACAGAATTTAATAAATCCAAATTCTGGTCTACACAAAATATTGTAGTCTCTGCCAGATTAAATTCGGGAAAATCAAAAGTTTTTAATTGAAAATTTTCACTTAGCGACTTGCAACCACTTTGCCGGTCTATTACAATGGCATAAATTGTTTTATTTTCCTCAAAGGTGAAAGTCTGAGGTTGAAGAACACGATTTCCGTTTTCGATATCTTCCAGGCTTGCATAATACCTAACTTCATACTTTGATTCATTTCCAGAATTGGGAGCAATCAGTGGTCCTGAGATTTCAGTAAGATCTACCATTTCTGTATTTTCTTCACATACAGAGAGAATAGACACCTCTCCTATTTGAGGTTTTTGATAAAAGGTCACGTTCACATCGTCTTCCTCCGTTTTACCTTCAAGCTCGTCTGTAATGATCAACTTATAATTACCAGAGGTAGTTACTGTTAATGTTGGTCCGTCTTCATTTGGGATGACCTCATATTGTGAACTAGCTTCATTAAAAACGAACCATTCATATTTTACAGCCTCATCTGAAGTTCCGTCTAATATATATTGAGCTTCTCCGCATACCGCTATATTATCACCCAGGTCTAGCTCTAATATTGAACAATCTGTAGACCCCTGCCCCGTATTAATCTGTTCCAGACTTATAAAACCCGGCACTTGCTCAAAATTAGTGATCACGACCACATAGATTTCGTTTGCCTGTGCCCCTGGTATGCTCATTTGCTCTACAGCATCGGGCAAATAGCTGCAATCAATGATCTGTCCGGAACTTAGTGAAGAAGCCGAACAATATTCCTCGCCCCGCTCAAAGGGACCCCATACCACAAAATCAACGTCTAAAGGAGCTCCCGTAGCATTAGGATTTTCGTATTGAGAAATTTTGAAAGTGAGATTACCAGGCTCCTCTATCTGTAAAAAAAACCAGGCTGGATAGGGCTGCTCGTCAAGGCATCCGTAATCGGGTCCAGCCTCTCCGGTAATCTGGTTACTATTGGTGAAATTGGAATTGGGAAATGTAAGACGCTGATCCCCGGCACAAAATGGCTCTATATCTGAACATAGCGCTCCTTGTGCATTTATAGAATAATTAGATAAAAACCCAATTATAAGGACCAGACATACATTTATTTGCGTTCTCATTCACGTCATCCCCTAAGCCTATGCAAAATATAAAATATTAAGCAGACATTCACTTCCTGCATATTGATTTTTGAATACTGCCAAAACCTTATAAATATGTATCTTTGCAAGCCAATACGGTTTAAACCGACTATTATTGCAAAAAAGCATGAAATTAGACAAAATATTGAACGAAATTGAAGAAATGGGCGATGCCCATGCAGGTAGTAGCGCAAATACTCCATTAAGGGAAGATGCTTTTGAAAAGACCGATCAGGAAAAGATCGACCTTATAAAAGAGGATGTAAGAAGTATTTTAGACACTTTGGGTCTGGACCTTACAGACGACAGTTTAAAAGGTACTCCACTAAGAGTAGCCAAGATGTTCGTAAATGAAGTATTTGCAGGACTTCACCCTAAAAGAAAGCCGAAAGCTTCAACTTTTGAAAATAAATACAAATATGGAGAGATGCTCGTAGAAAAGAATATCACAGTATATTCCACCTGCGAACATCACCTTTTACCTATCGTGGGGAAAGCTCATGTTGCCTATATTTCTAATGGAACGGTAGTAGGTCTTTCTAAAATGAATAGAATAGTAGATTATTTCGCTAAAAGACCACAGGTTCAGGAAAGGATGACCATGCAGATAGTACACGAACTTCAGAATGTACTGGGAACTCCAGATGTGGCCTGCGTGGTAGATGCGAAGCATTTATGCGTAAACAGTAGAGGAATACGTGACATCGAAAGCAGTACCGTGACCAGTGAATTTGGAGGAGCTTTCAAGAAAAAAGAAGTTAGACGCGAATTTCTGGATTATATTAAATTAGACACTTCGTTCTAATAAATCTAAAACATCATATTACATGGCGCTTTACCAGGAACAAAGCCTGAAATTTTACAATTCGATGAGCGGTGAAAAAGAAATTTTCACCCCCATAAATGAAGGAAATGTTGGTATGTATGTATGTGGACCTACGGTTTACAGCAATGTGCATTTAGGAAACTGCCGCACCTTTATCTCCTTCGACCTTGTTTTCAGATATTTGAAACATCTGGGATATAAAGTACGCTATGTAAGAAATATTACCGATGCCGGACATCTTGAGAATGATGCCGATAGTGGTGAAGACAGGATTGCTAAAAAAGCACGGCTTGAACAGATCGAGCCCATGGAAGTTGTACAGAAATACACTGTAGATTTTCATAATATACTGCAGAAATTCAACAACTTACCTCCGAGTATTGAACCTACGGCCACTGGGCATATAGTAGAGCAAATAGAAATCATCAAAACGATTCTGGAAAACGGGTATGCTTATGAAGCTAATGGATCTGTTTATTTTGATGTAATTAAATTTAATAAAGATCACTCTTACGGAAAGTTAAGTGGCAGAGCCATAGAAGATATGATCGCGAATACCCGGGAATTAACAGCCCAAAGCGATAAACGGAACCCACAGGATTTTGCATTATGGAAGAAGGCTGAACCACAGCATATAATGCGATGGCCTTCACCCTGGAGTGATGGTTTTCCGGGATGGCACCTCGAATGTACTGTAATGAGCACCAAATATCTGGGTGAAGAATTTGATATTCATGGCGGTGGTATGGACCTTAAGTTTCCTCATCACGAATGTGAGATCGCCCAGGGAGAAGCTGCTACGGGAAAATCTCCTGTTAATTACTGGCTTCATGCAAATATGCTGACCCTTAACGGGAAGAAAATGGCGAAGAGTACGGGAAACTTTATTCTTCCGGAACAGATCTTTAGCGGTAATAATGATGTACTTACAAAAGCCTTTTCCCCTAATGTGGTAAGGTTCTTTATACTTCAGGCACATTACAGGAGTATTCTTGATTTTTCCAGCGATGCTTTATTAGGCAGTGAAAAAGGTTTTAACAGATTAATGGATGCCTACCACTCTATAGAGGAATTACCTGTAGCTGATAAAACTGATTTTGACCTAGCGGCATGGAAACAGTCCTGTTATGATGCGATGAACGATGATTTTAACAGCCCTATTCTAATAGCCAGGTTATTCGACGCTGTAAAAACAATTAACAGTATTAAGGAAGGTAAAATTACGATTACCGAAATTGACAGGACGAATCTCAAGGCTAGTATGAATGCATTTATGTTTGACATACTTGGACTGGTTGATTCAGTTTCAGAAAATGGAAATGGTGAGGATAAACTTAATGGCACTATAGAATTACTTATAAAGTTAAGAGCCGAAGCCAGAAGCAATAAAAATTTCCAATTGAGCGACCAGATTAGGGATCAATTACAGGAAATTGGGATAGAATTAAAAGACGGCAAAGAAGGAACCACTTTTTCTGTTAAATAAAACAACAATATGCTGAACCGATGGCTGGTGATTATATTGACTGCCCTAGTTCAGTTCTACAAGAAATATATTTCTCCGCTTACACCTGCGTCTTGCAGGTATCAACCAACTTGCTCCACCTATATGCTGGAGGCGTTGAAAATCCATGGTGCGCTGAAAGGATTCTGGCTGGGAATTAAGCGCATTGCAAGATGCAATCCCTGGGGAGGTTGTGGGTATGACCCCGTACCCGGAAAATCCGAAAGCAAAAACAGCTAAAGAAAAGGCAAATATGTATATTTACGCCTAATCAAAAAATGATATATGCTGCTTAATGCCATTCGATGGAATCCTGCTGAAGGATTGGATTTAGGATTTTTTACTCTTCACTATTATAGCCTGATGTTTTTAATTGCCTTTACCCTGGGCTGGTATATTATGAAAAGTATTTATACCCGGGAAGGTATTGCTATAGAAAAACTCGACTCCCTTTTTATATACACCGTATTAGCCACTTTAATAGGTGCCCGTCTGGGTCACGTAATCTTTTATGACTGGGAATATTTTCAGAATCACTTATTGGAGATCTTTTTACCGGTAAGATTTGAACCTGAGTTTGAATTTACCGGCTTTAGAGGCCTGGCTAGTCATGGGGCAGCCATAGGAATTATTGTTGCGATGTATTTATACGCAAAAAGGATACTTCAAAAACCGGTACTTTGGATCCTGGACAGGATCGTAATTCCTGTGGCCAGCGGCGCGATATTTGTAAGAATTGGGAATTTTATCAACTCTGAGATCATAGGAAAGCCTACCAATTCAGATTATGGAGTAATCTTTGAAAAATTAGGTGAAGACTTCGCCCGCCACCCCGCACAGCTATACGAATCTGCCTGTTACCTGGTGATCTTTATAATTCTATGGTTCTTATACTGGAAGACCGAAAAACGCTTTAAAACTGGCTATATTTTTGGTTTGTTCCTGGTATTGTTATGGACCGTAAGATTCTTTATTGAATTCATCAAAGAACCACAAGTTGGAGAACGTGCAAACTGGCTTTTTAATACAGGTCAGTGGCTGAGTATTCCGTTTGTGCTTGCCGGTTTATATTTTATGTACAGGCCAGTGAAACAGAAGACGGTATGAAAAGACATTTTT
>JAHELO010000111.1 GCA_024644145.1 Christiangramia sp. | reverse complement strand
AACCTCTTCCGCGCCAAAATCTATCAGTTCCAGTTCAAGTTCTTCTGGATCTATATTTTCTGCATTGATCCTGAAATTACAGGTATGGTCGAACATAAATTCCACGGAGCCTGAAGTTCCAAGATTTCCATCGCATTTATTAAAATGGGAGCGAATGTTAGCAACAGTACGGTTGTTATTATCTGTCGCGGTTTCTACCAGCACGGCAATTCCATGTGGAGCGTAACCTTCAAACAATACCACTTTGTATTCACCCTGGGATTTATCTGAAGCTCTTTTTATAGCACGCTCAATATTGTCTTTCGGCATATTAACGCTTTTCGCGTTTTGAATTACCGCACGCAATTTGGCATTAGTGTCGGGATCTGGTCCTCCATCCTTAACCGCCATTACAATATCCTTACCTATCCTGGTAAATGCTTTGGCCATTGCAGACCAGCGTTTCATTTTACGTGCTTTTCGAAATTCGAATGCTCTTCCCATGGTTGATTAAAATTAGGTTCGCGCAAAAATATAAAAAAAGCTCCTAATTCACGATGTAAATTGAGGAGCTGCTATATTTACGCTAATAATCTTTAAGCAGTTGCTTCGATTATTTCTTCAATGGTTCTCGCAAGTTTAAAATCCTTTTCCGTAACCCCATCGGCATCGTGGGTGGAGAGGGAGATCTCTAGCTGGTTATAAACATTTCCCCAGTTAGGGTGGTGTTGTTGGGCTTCAGCCTCAAATGCAATTCGGGTCATCACTGTAAAAGCTTCCTTGAAATTTTCAAACTCAAACGAAGTGTGAATGGCTTGTTTGGCATAGGTCCAGCCATCGAGTTCTTTCAGCTTGTCATGGATTTCATCCTCGGTTAATTTTTTCATCGATTATAGAAATTTTGAATTCCCTTAAAATTAAAGATTAAAGAACGAAACCCGGGGGGATTCCATTTAATTATTATAAGATTAACAGCTAAACACCGGCAGAAGCCTCCACCACCTGGTTAATGGTGATCTGTAAGTTTCTGGGCAATTTATTGTCTTTGGGGAGTACGGCCAGAAACCTGTCGTAATTGGAATCGTACACATTTTTGAATAAAGGATTTTCATAACCCAGGGCCAGACAAATATCATTAATGAAATCCTTCTGGTGGATAAGATCTGTGCTTCCCAAATGAAAAACTCCCTGCCTGTTCCTGTTAATGATATAGTGTATTTGTTGTGTGACCTTTAAGATCTCAGTAGCGTTGATAACTACATTGGGAAAAACCTCCAGAGGTTCTCCCAGATCCAGGATAGTTTTAATCTGTTTGATCCTCGGGGAAGATTTGCCAAAAACCATAGGCAGTCTCAGGATATTATACTGATGGTTAGGGAGTCTTAAAAGCGCATTTTCGATCTTGATCTTAAACCTTCCATATACACTTTGGCTTAAAGTTTTATCGTATTCGTAAGAAGGAAAATTTGTAAAACCGTCAAAAACGTTTGCAGAGCTTATAAAAATAAGCTTAGCATTGTGTTTTATAATGTGGTTAATGATGGAGAAGTGAGTAGCTATCTGGGCATCGAAATTCCCTCTTAAACTCGAAACAATTACATCTGGTTTAAGGTTTTCCAGCAGTATTTCCACATTCTCAGATTCCATGTCGAAATGATGGAACTGATGATTGTTTTCGAAAAAATCGTTTTGAGTATGGTAAGTACCGTGAGTATCAAAATAGGAGCATAGCTCTTTATACAGGGCATTCCCTATAAATCCGCTTGCTCCTAAAATGAGTATTCGTTTCAAATAAATCAGCCTTTATAAAAGGGCAATTTTACCTGAGTTGCAGGAACAGCTTTTTTACGTATCTGAATAGAAATTTTGTTTCCTACGCCTGCAATTTCGGAAGGTACATATCCTAAACCTATTCCTTTTTCAAGTGAAGGGGACATGGTGCCCGAAGTTACTTCTCCAATTTTCTTACCGTTTTCGTCTACTATATCATAACCCTGTCTAGGAATTCCTCTTTCGTCCAGTTCAAATGCCACTAACTTCCGTTTCGGGCCATTTTCCTTTTCCTTCTTAAGCGCCTCACTATTTATGAAATCTTTTGTGAATTTTGTGATCCAGCCAAGACCTGCTTCTATTGGTGAAGTTGTATCATTAATATCGTTGCCGTATAAGCAATATCCCATTTCCAGTCGTAAGGTATCTCTGGCGGCCAGGCCAATTGGTTTTATGCCAAAATCTTTACCGGCCTTCATGACTTCTTCCCAGATCTGCACTGCATCTTCATTTCTAAAATAAATCTCAAAACCTCCACTTCCTGTGTACCCGGTTGCAGATACAATTACTTTTTCAACACCTGCAAAGGTTCCTACCTCGAAAGTGTAAAATTTCATATTTGCAAGATCTATATCAGTAAGGGATTGCATTGCCTCGGCAGCCTTGGGTCCCTGAATGGCAAGCAGTGACATCTCATCACTCATATCGCGCATTGTGGCATCCATGGTATTGTGATGAGCGATCCAGTTCCAGTCTTTTTCTATATTCGATGCGTTAACGACCAACAGGTACTTTTCATCATCTATCCTGTAGATTATAAGATCGTCAACAATTCCACCTTCATTATTTGGCATACAGGAATATTGAGCTTTCCCATTTACAAGTTTGGTGGCATCATTAGAACTTATTTTCTGAATTAAATCTAAGGCGTGCTCACCCGAGATAAGAAATTCGCCCATATGAGAAACGTCAAACACACCCAGATCTTTTCTTACGGTTTCATGTTCGATATTAACACCTTCATACGAGACAGGCATGTTAAAACCAGCAAATGGGACCATTTTTGCGTTCAATTCTTTATGCTTTTCAGCCAGGGCTATTTCTTTCATTATTCTTAAAAATTTGCGCAAATTTATTCAATTCAGAAGGAATACAATATTTATTTGAGGTTTTTATGGATTTATATTTAATATGAATCCTTAAGTTTATGAAGTATAGATACCAATAGCCATATTTATGAAAATACTTACTGCTGAACAGTTATCAGAAGCTGACAATAAAACCATTGAAAGACAAAAAATAACCAGCGAAGAATTAATGGAACGAGCGGCCACTTTGGTTTTTAATGAGATCCATAACCGGCTTAATGGTGCCCAAATTCCTGTGAAGATTTTCTGCGGAATAGGGAATAATGGGGGAGATGGCTTAGTGATTGCCAGGCATCTTATTCAACATGGATACAAAGTGACCGTTTATATAGTGAATTACAGTGATAAAAGGTCGAAAGATTTTCTCGCTAATTATGAAAAGCTTAAAAATATTTCCAGTAACTGGCCTCAATTAATAAGGGGTGAAGAAGATTTTCCGGATATAAATACAGGTGATTTCGTTATTGATTCAATTTTTGGCATTGGCCTTAACAGGCCCATTGATGGTTGGGTGTCTAAACTGGTAGGGAAACTTAATAACTCTGAAGCATTTATTCTGGCTATAGATATGCCAAGCGGTTTATTTGCAGATAAAGCCAAAAAGGCAAATTCTGTCGTTATAAAAGCAAATTACACGCTGAGTTTTCAAACTCCAAAACTGGCATTCTTTTTACCTGAAACAATGAATTTTGTTGGAGATCTTCAGATACTGGATATTGGGCTGGATAAAGAATTTCTTTCTACCATTAAATCTTCCCAGCATCTCATAAGTGAGGAGGAGGCCCTTATTCTTTACCAGCCAAGGAAAACCAATACGCATAAAGGAAATTATGGACATGTTCTCATTGCCGGCGGAAGCTACGGAAAGATTGGCAGTGTGCTTCTTACTGCCACTGCTGCTTTAAGATCGGGAAGTGGTTTATGCAGCCTGTATATACCCAAATGCGGATATTCTATCGTGCAGACAGCATTGCCGGAAGCGATGGTAATTACAGATGCAGAAAGTGAGGTATTAAGTTCATATCCTGATACTTTTAAGGCAGATGTAGTGTGTTTCGGGATGGGTTCCGGTACAGAAACTAAACCTTTAAATGCTCTTAAGGCATTGTTGAATGCTGTAAATTCACCTGTGGTTATAGATGCAGATGGTCTCAACATTCTTTCTAAAAACAAGGAATTGTTAGAGCTTCTCCCAGAGAACTCAGTGCTGACTCCGCATCCCGGGGAGTTAAAACGTTTGATAGGGGAGTGGGAGGATGATTTCCAGAAACTGAAAATGCTTAAATCTTTTAGCGCAAAACATAATATTATCATGGTCGTTAAAGGAGCTCACACCATTGTGGTAGATGGTCAGGAGATCTATGTAAATAATTCTGGTAATCCCGGCATGGCGACCGCTGGAAGTGGAGATGTACTCTCCGGGGTTATTACCTCCTTGATAGGCCAGTCATATGAACCTGTCACCGCAGCTGTACTGGGTGTATTTTTACATGGTAAAGCAGGAGATTTTGCTGCTGAAGAATTAGGGTATGAAGGAGTGCTAGCCGGGGATATTGCTAAAAATATAGGAAGGGCTATAAAGGACCTTTTCAACAGGGACTTGGCTAAGCCCGATAATAATTAAGAATAATTGAATATTTTCAGGATTTAGCTTCCAATTAATTTGGAATGTTATAGCTGAAATAAGATTTTTGCATTCCACAAATTCTAAAATTTAACAATGCATAATCATCACTATATAAGTTCAGCAGTTCTAGATCTTGAAATTATTCATGATATTTTAAAGAAAAGAAAAAAACTGGCGTTAAGTGATGAGTCCAGATTGAATATTCAGAAGTCCAGGGACTATCTAAATAATAAGATCAAGGAGAGCGATGTTCCTGTGTATGGAATTAATACAGGATTTGGTGCTTTATGTAATGTTAAGATCTCTTCAGAAAAACTTACGGAATTACAGGAGAATCTGGTTCGTTCACACGCATGTGGAACAGGTGACCGGGTAACCAAACCTGTAATTAGACTCATGTTACTTTTGAAGATCCAGTCTTTAAGCTACGGAAATTCTGGAGTTGCATTAGAAACAGTAGAGCGTTTAATAGACCTTTATAATAATGATCTTTTACCAGTAATTTATGAGCAGGGATCATTGGGGGCTTCCGGAGATCTGGCTCCTTTAGCACACCTGGCGCTGCCATTGATTGGGGATGGTGAGGTATATTATGAAGATACGATCATCTCTGGGGATTCACTTCTGAAAAAAATGGGCTGGGAACCGGTGCGTTTGCAAAGTAAGGAAGGATTGGCCCTGTTAAATGGAACCCAGTTTATGAGCGCTCATGGAGTATATGCGTTACTTAAGGCCTACAAGCTGTCTTATATGGCAGACCTCATAGGTGCAGTTTCTGTAGATGCATTTGATTGTAACCTGTCTCCATTTGATGAGCTGGTTCATTTGGTACGACCTCACAGGGGGCAGGTGAAAACCGCGGAAAGAATAAGGGCATTTTTAGACGGCAGTGAGATTGCTCAATCTGAAAAAGATAATGTTCAGGATCCTTATTCGTTCAGGTGTATCCCGCAGGTGCATGGTGCCTCTAAAGATACCCTCTCATTTGTACGAAAAACTGTAAAAACCGAGATCAACTCTGTAACAGATAATCCAAATATCTTTATTGAAGCAGATAAAATTATATCTGGGGGTAATTTTCACGGGCAACCACTGGCTTTAGGGCTGGATTATCTGGCGATCGCTCTATCTGAACTTGCTAATATTTCTGAAAGAAGAACCTATCAGCTGGTGTCTGGTTTAAGAGGTCTTCCAAATTTCCTGGTAGAAAATCCAGGATTGAACAGTGGATTTATGATCCCGCAATATACAGCGGCAAGTATTGTCAGCCAGAATAAACAGTTGTCTTCACCGGCTTCTGTAGATTCTATCGTTTCCTCGAACGGTCAGGAAGATCATGTGAGTATGGGGGCTAACAGTGCAACCAAACTTTTAAAAGTGGTTGATAATCTTACTACGGTACTGGCTATAGAATTATTCAATGCATCACAGGCATTACATTTTAGAGAACCGGCCAGAACTTCTGAAAGACTATCTGGCATAATAGAAAACTTTAGAAAGCAGGTTCCCGTATTAACCGAAGACAGAACCAT
>JAHELO010000110.1 GCA_024644145.1 Christiangramia sp. | reverse complement strand
TCTATAGGGTTGGCATAATCGAACTTTACAGCCTCAATATTATTGATAATAGGATGATCATTGGGTGAACTGGTTAAGGGGCTATAGAACCAGGGATAGGGATTGAACCTGGTATTGTTTCCGCTACCGCTTGCCAGAATGATGGGGGCAGAGTAGAGGTCGTTCACCAGTTCAGGGTTTATTCGAACTCCATATGAGAAAAAATAATCTCCGAGGTTTAGATCTCTTGGTAAGGCAATGCCGGTACCCCGTTCATTAAACAGGCTGTCGGTTTCCATATTGGTAGCTTCGGCCAGCCACAGGATCTTACCACCATTCATTAAATACTGGTCCAGTACATATTTTTCATTTTCAGTAAAAGCCTGAGTGGGTTTAGGTTCCAGAACCAGATCATATTTCTGAAGGTCTGCAAGTGTTTTTTTAGGGTTTACGGCTGCCGAATCCAGGGTGAAGGGAGCCATAAAGTAATATTCCTGAAGGCTTTTTACAAAATCTGCGATATGTACATCGGCTAGTTCTCCATTTCCACGCATTACCGCGATCTTTTTTTCGCGTGGGTAAATTAGTTTGCTTAAACCATCAGCCAGTACGTACTCCAATTGCTGTACAGAGGCGTTCACCCGTTCTTCATCAGTTGCGCCGATCTGATTTTTGAGCAAAGGGATCTTTACCGTTTTATTACCATAATTAGCGATAGCCCATGGAAATATAATGCTTTCACTGTTTTTGCCATTTTCTCTAACGTTCAGCCTCGCCGGCGTCATGCCTATATTATAGAATTCCTCTGCAATGATGTTGGCATCGCCACCTTCGGCTAAAGGATCTATAAAATTGAATTTTATATTCCTGTTATAGGCTGAAAATTCTTCCAGCATTTGGCGGGTTTCATTCTGTAACCTTCTGAATTCTGAAGGAAAACTGCCTTCCAGAAATACATCGAAAATCACAGGCTGTTCAACGTTTTCCACGATCTCTTTTGCCGCCGGGGATAGACTGTATCGTTGGTCCTGGGTAAGATCGAATCTTAAATAGAACTCTGAAGCCGCGAAATTAACAGCAATTAAAATCACCAGCAGAAGTAGTATAGATCTAATCTTGTTCGGCTTTTTCATTATCGGCGGTTCTTGGTTCCTGAAAGATTGATCTCTGTGAGTTTCAAAAACAAAAGAATAAAACTTATAAAATAAATCAGGTCTCGGGTATCCAGCACTCCACGACTAATGCTTTTGTAATGAAAGCTGATGCCTAAAGATTCTACGATATATCCTGAAGTTCCAAAAATGTTGGTCTGGCTTAAGCCTTCAAAAGCGTAATATCCTATAAAGCATAGAAACACTGCCAGGAGAAATGCAACGACCTGATTGGAACTTAAACTGGATGCGAATATGCCAATCGCGGCATAACAACCTCCTAAAAATAATAGTCCAAAATATGAACCAATGGTGGCTCCCACATCAAAATTTCCCACTGGTCTGCCCAGCTGACTAATGGTAAGTACATAGAGAAGAGTGGGAATAATAGCTAGAAGAATTAATACTAATACCCCAAGGTATTTCCCAGCGATCAGTTTCCATATTCCGATAGGCTTGGTAAGCAGGATTTCCATGGTGCCCATCCTTTTTTCATCAGCAAAACTTTTCATGGATATTGCAGGAATCAGGAACAGGAAGATCCAGGGTGCCAGGCTAAAAAAGGGCTTAAGATCTGCAAACCCGCTATCAAGGATATTGAAGCCTCCCGAAAATACAAAAAGGAAAAATCCACAGGCAATAAGAAAAAGACCTATCACAAGATACCCGGTAAGGGAAGAGAAAAAGGATCGTATTTCTTTATTTAGTATTGCCAGCATGCTTTTCAGTTATCTGATTTGAGTGTTTTATATTTCCAGAGTAGTTGTCACTATTCCAAACTTACCACTTTATCAACGCTCCAGGCTTCCGGTTTTTCGTTGAACAACACTTTAGTGCTTGCCCAAACCTGTTTGAAGAGTTCAGAATTTCTGTATTTTTCAAGAGCTTCTTCATTTTTCCAGTAACTATACGTAAAAAACTGGTTCGTATTGTCTTTGCCCCTGTATAATTCAAGGAACTGGCATCCTTCAAAGTTTCTTATCTTGTCTTTATTGTCTTCAAAATTTGCCAGAAATTCTTCAATCTTTTCCGGCTGGAATCCCATCTTCACTATTCTTACAAACATTTATTCAAAATTTACTGTTATGGTATCCAGGTACTCCAGGCCGAACAAACTTGCTGCACTGCCTACCGTACTTGGATTACTTTTATACATGGCCAGCTCTATGTACCCGGCAGAGTTAAATACTGCCAGTTTCTTGCCGTCCTCTTCCTTTCTTTTCTCCTTTTCTACGTTGAAATTAATGGCGTGGCTGTAGGTTTCATAGATCACATTAAAGTTTACATTTCGCGCACTAATTTTAAATGTCCGGCCCTTACCAACACTTTCAAATAATTTCCGGGAGATATTGGTGATCACATTCCCATAGTTATCAACATAAATAACATGGCCCAGGATCTGGTTCTTTTCAGAATTTATCAAAGGTTCAAACTGCTTAAGATGCTTTATTTCGCTAACGCTCTTACCTATTACTTCCAGGGTTCCACCGCGGGAAATATGGCAGGCCACTTTTACAAATACATCCAGAACCGGGAAATTGGTTTGTATCTTATCATGTATGTTGATCTCTACGATCTTCTCAGGCCTTATTTCTGAAGCCAGTAAAGACAGGATCCCGTTATTGGCACAAATAAAATAATGTTCATCCAGCTTTACCGCCAGATGCTTGTTTTCCGGAGTAAGTTCAGAATCTATCCCGATAATGTGAATGGTACCCTTAGGAAAGCTCTTATATGCGTTTTTAATTATATAGGCAGCCTCACTAATATGGAAAGGGGAAACAGAATGCGAAATATCAACAATTTTCACCTCACTTAGTTCGCTATAGATAGCTCCTTTAACCGCACCAGCGAAATAATCCTTCTCTCCGAAATCGGTCGTTAAAGTAATGATTGCCATAGGCGATTGTTAATATTTTTTTATCTGAGACTGGTAATTTTCCTTAAGTTTGTATAGAAGGCGAATATAATTTTATTTTTAGGGATTCGCTTAGGCTATAAGGTAAAAAAATACCATTAATTCGGTTTCAAAATTAGGATAATGAAACGCGAAGGACAAATTAAAATGACCTGAAAAATCTACAATGCTTCATCTTTAAAACCACAGCTTTTGAACGAACTTCTTATTGAACTCTCAGAAATTAGCCCTCGAGAATTTTTCGGGCAGCAGAACGAACATATTGAACTTTTAAAAAAATATTTTCCAAAATTAAAAATAGTAGCCAGGGGCAGTAAGATTCGTGTCTTTGGAGATGAAGAAATGCTGGAAGAATTTGATAAGCGTTTTTCTATGCTGATGGATCATTTCGGGAAATATAATAAGCTGGATGAAAACACCATTGAACGGGTACTTACCAGCCGGAGTGAAGAAGACTACGAAACATCGAAAGAAAGCGGTGAAACCATTGTACATGGCATTAGCGGGAAGGTTATTAAAGCCCAGACCGCTAACCAGCGTAAGATGGTGGAACTTACTAAAAAGAACGACCTGGTTTTTGCCATAGGCCCTGCCGGTACCGGTAAAACCTATACAGGGGTTGCCCTGGCAGTAAAAGCGCTTAAAGAGAAGCAGGTTAAAAGAATTATCCTAACCAGGCCGGCGGTAGAAGCCGGGGAGAACCTGGGGTTTTTACCGGGAGACCTTAAGGAAAAGCTGGATCCATACATGCAGCCGCTTTATGATGCTTTAAGGGATATGATCCCCCATGAAAAACTAGAGATATTTATAGAAAAAGGAGTGATCCAGATAGCACCATTGGCATTCATGCGTGGACGAACCCTGGACCATGCTTTTGTAATCCTTGATGAAGCACAGAATACTACGCATGCTCAAATGAAGATGTTCCTTACCCGTATGGGTAAGAATGCTAAATTCATGATCACCGGAGATCCCGGCCAGATTGACCTTCCAAGAAGAGTGATCTCAGGTCTTAAAGAAGCTCTCCTGGTACTTAAGGATGTTAAAGGAGTAGGCATGGTTTACCTGGATGATAAGGATGTGATTCGTCACCGTCTTGTTAAGAAGATCATTGCAGCATACAAAACCATTGAACACAACGATTAAATATATTAGATAAAACTCTTTATGAGTAATACAATAACCAGCACAAATTTTAATTTTCCCGGTCAGCAATCTGTATATAAAGGTAAAGTACGGGATGTATATTCCCTGGATAATGATCGCCTGGTCATGATAGCTTCAGACAGGCTTTCGGCTTTTGATGTGGTAATGCCCAAAGGCATTCCTTATAAAGGACAAATACTTAACCAGATCGCGACCAAAATGATGGAGAAGACCAGTGACATTGTTCCAAACTGGCTGGAGGCAACTCCAGATCCTAATGTTGCCATCGGTAAAAAGTGTGAACCTTTTAAAGTTGAAATGGTGATTAGGGGATATATGTCTGGCCACGCCGCCAGGGAATATAAAGCAGGAAAAAGGGAGTTGTGTGGGGTGGCTATGCCAGAGGGTCTAAAAGAGAACGACAGGTTTCCAAATCCCATCATTACTCCGGCTACCAAGGCAGAACATGGAGATCATGATGAAGATATCTCGCGGGAAAATATTATTAAGCGCGGTATCGTTTCAGAAGAAGATTATATTCAACTGGAAGACTATACAAGAAAATTATTCCAGCGGGGTACTGAAATAGCCGCGAAACAGGATCTCATTCTTGTAGATACCAAATATGAATTTGGTAAAACTGCCGAAGGGGAGATTGTACTTATAGACGAAATTCATACTCCAGATTCTTCCCGGTATTTCTATAAAAATGGATATGAGGAAAGACAAGAAAATGGAGAAGCCCAAAAACAGCTTTCAAAAGAATTTGTTCGCCAGTGGCTAATTGCTAATGGCTTTCAGGGTCTTGAAGGGCAGAACGTGCCTGAAATGAGTGATGAATATATTGAATCTGTTTCTGAAAGGTATATAGAACTATATGAAAATATCACCGGGGAAAAGTTTATAAAAGCTGATGTCTCTAATATTGAGAATCGAATTCAGCAGAATGTAGAAACCTATCTAAAGGCTAATTAGCATATATATAATCGAGGAAGGCTGAGGTTAAATTTTATTCTGCTTTTTACTCATTATCTTTTTTTTGATTCCATACGTTTTAATAATTTTAAAGGCAGAACCGGATATTCCGGTTTTGCTTTTTTTTATTTAACCAACCAGAACCATGAGTAATTATCACATTAAGAATCTTGAGGAATATTTTCAGGTATATAGAAAATCTATTAGAGAACCCGAAAATTTCTGGCAGGAAGTAGCCGAAGAGCATTTTGTATGGCGAAAAAAATGGGATAACGTTCTTAGTTGGGATTTTTCAAAACCCGAAGTTAAGTGGTTCGAAAATGCAAAACTTAATATCACAGATAATTGTATAGACCGTCATCTTCTTGCACAGGGGGATAAAACGGCAATTATCTGGGAGCCTAACGATCCCAAAGATGAGGCATTGCACTTAAGTTATAATGAGCTTCATAAAAAAGTAAACAAGTTCGCTAATGTCCTGAAAGAAAATGGGATTGAGAAAGGGGACAGGGTGTGCATTTATTTACCCATGATCCCTGAGCTGGCTTATGCTGTGCTGGCATGCGCCCGTATAGGTGCCATTCATTCAGTGGTATTTGCAGGATTTTCTGCTTCGGCACTTGCGACCAGGACCCTGGATGCAGATTGTAAGATGATGATCACATCTGATGGTTCCTTCCGCGGAAATAAAACCATAGACCTAAAGGGAATTGTTGATAAGGCGCTGGAAGATTGTCCAGATGTTGAAACTGTGCTGGTAGCTAAAAGAACCGGTGCTGAAATTGCAATGAAGGAGGGACGTGATAAATGGCTGGAACCCTTAATGGAGAATGCATCAGAGGTATGCAAACCTGAAGTAATGGATTCAGAAGATCCTTTATTTATTC
>JAHELO010000109.1 GCA_024644145.1 Christiangramia sp. | reverse complement strand
GGTCTTTTATTCCTGTCAGGATGACGAAAGAAAAGATTTGATGGATCAGCCCGTGGCTGAAAAAGTTCCTGACAGTATTCAGGTGTTAACCGGAGAATTCGTGTATGGGGCTGATGCAGCCGTATTAAGAGGAGAGGATTTTGTGTACGGAGTGAAGTTAGATTCCATGTCTTCTCTGCTTTCTAAAAGAGTAGCGCCCTTGAAATCTGACGCTTTTGAAATGATTCCGGTAACTGTAAAGGCACAAATAAAACCAAATCCTGCCCGCGAAGGTTGGGAGGAAATTATAGAAATAAAAGAGATCCTTGAGGTTCCAAAGGGAGCCAGAGCAGCCGATGCTAAAGAGGAGTAATAAAGATAAAAATAAATCCATCTGCACAGGCAGATTCAGAATTGATAAACATGCTTAAAATAAAGAATTTACACGCCAGCATAGAAGATAAGGAAATCCTGAAAGGGATAAATCTTGAGATCAATCCGGGAGAGGTTCATGCCATAATGGGCCCTAATGGATCGGGAAAAAGTACGTTGTCTTCTGTGATCGCAGGACGGGAAGAATATGAAATGACAGAGGGGGAGATCATCTTTGAAGGAGAAGATCTAAATGAGATGGCTCCGGAAGAAAGAGCTCACAAAGGAGTGTTCCTGTCTTTTCAATATCCGGTGGAAATTCCTGGTGTTTCGGTGACCAACTTCATCAAAACAGCCATTAATTCACAACGCAGAGCTCATGGGAAAGAGGATATGCCAGCTAATGAGATGCTGAAACTTATTCGTGAGAAATCTGAAATGCTGGAGATAGACCGGAAATTTCTGTCGCGTTCACTTAACGAAGGTTTTTCCGGAGGGGAGAAGAAACGTAATGAGATCTTCCAGATGGCGATGCTTGATCCAAAACTTTCTATCCTGGATGAGACAGACTCAGGGCTGGATATAGATGCTTTAAAGATCGTGGCAAATGGTGTAAATAAACTTAGAAGAGAAGATAATTCTGTACTTCTAATTACACACTATCAAAGATTGTTGAACTATATAGTACCAGATGTTGTGCATGTACTGGTAGACGGTAAGATCGTGAAATCTGGTGGTAAAGAACTGGCTCACGAACTTGAAGAAAGAGGATACGATTGGGTAAAGAAGGAAACAGTTTAAAATATCGCGACGCGAATTTTAATTGTTCAACAAGAAATTAATAAGTAATGGAATTAAAAGATAAATTGATCTCATCATTTTTAGCCTTTGAAGAAGGGCTGGAGCCTGATAATAGTTTAGACGCTATCAGGAATCAGGCTATCAAAGACTTTGAGAATATTGGTTTTCCCAATAAAAAAGATGAGAACTGGAAATATACCTCGCTTAACTCTGTATTAAAACATGATTATAGCGTATTTCCTAAGAAAGAAGATGCAATCGAATACCGGGATATCAAAAAATATTTGATTCACGATATAGATACCTATGACCTGGTATTTATAGATGGTATCTTTTCTTCTCATCTTTCACAAACTACACATGATAAGATAGACGTGTGCCTTATGTCGTCGGCTCTTAACAAGGATAAATACCGTCCGGTAATAGAGAATTATTACAATAAGGTAGCGCCTAAATCTGGGCTCAACTCCTTGAATACAGCTTTTGCAAGAGAGGGCGCATTTATCCATATACATAAGAATCACCTGGCAGATAAGCCAATACAGATAATAAATTTTGCTACGGGAAATGAATCTTCATTGTTACTGCAGCCAAGAAATCTGGTGGTGGTAGATGAGAATTCACACGTACAGATCATCGAGAGACATCAGAGTCTTACAGATCATCCTGTACTTACCAATTCTGTAACTGAGATATTTGCAGACAGAAGGTCTATTGTAGATTATTATAAGATTCAGAACGATAAGAATTCTGCTTCGTTAATTGATAATACATTTATCGAACAGAAGACAGAAAGTGCTGTTTCGGTTCATACTTTTTCATTTGGGGGGAATCTAACCCGAAATAATCTGAATTTCTATCAGAAGGGCGAGCGTATAGATTCTACCATGAAAGGAGTTACGATCATAGAAGACAAGCAGCATGTAGATCACAATACCCTGGTACATCATATTGAACCAAATTGTGAAAGTCATCAGGACTACAAAGGGATCTATGGAGACCGGTCTACCGGAGTCTTCAACGGTAAGGTGGTTGTTGAGAAGGAAGCACAAAAGACCAATGCATATCAGTCTAACAATAATATACTTGCAGACGATAAAGCAACCATAAATTCTAAGCCTCAGCTGGAAATTTTTGCCGATGACGTGAAATGTAGCCATGGGTGTACCATAGGGCAGCTGGACGAAGAAGCTTTATTTTATCTGCAGTCCAGAGGAATTCCTCGAAAAGAAGCACGGGCTCTAATGATGTACGCTTTTGCAAACAATGTTCTTGAAAGCGTAAAGATCTCTGAAGTAAAGAAAAGGATCAATAAACTTATCGCTTCGAAACTTGGTGTGGAACTGGGTTTTAACTTATAATATATAACCAGTAAATATTTCAGGGATGCGCCAGCAAACTCAGGCAAAAACTTTTGAGGTTGAAAAGATCAGGAAAGATTTTCCAATTCTTAGCCGCAAGGTTAATGGCTATCCACTGGTCTATTTTGATAATGCCGCTACGGCCCAAACACCAAAGCAGGTGATGGATGCCATTGTGGATTATTATTCCGGGTATAATGCGAACATCCACCGGGGTGTTCACACGCTATCTCAGGAAGCTACAGATAAATATGAACAGGCCAGGATAAAAATCCAGAAGCATTTTAATGCGGAAAATGCCCATGAGATCATTTTTACGTCTGGAACCACACATGGGATTAACATGGTGGCAAATGGTTTTGCTTCTCTTTTGAAGAAAGGAGATGAGATCCTGGTTTCCGCAATGGAACATCATTCCAATATAGTCCCTTGGCAAATGCTTTGTGAAAAGACAGGTGCTAAATTAAGGGTAATCCCAATGAACGATAAGGGGGAACTCATATACTCAGAATTTGAAACGCTTGTTTCTGAAAAAACCAGACTGGTTTTTGTGAATCACGTATCTAATGCTCTGGGAACCGTTAACCCTATTAAAAAGATCATAGAAAAAGCCCATTCAGTAAACGCAGCTGTGCTGATTGATGGCGCCCAGGCGGCTCCTCATATTAAGGCAGATGTTCAGGAACTTGATGTGGATTTCTATGTAGTTTCTGCGCATAAAATGTGCGGACCAACCGGAGTAGGTGCCCTGTATGGGAAGGAAGAGTGGCTTGAAAAGCTGCCTCCTTATCAGGGTGGAGGAGAAATGATCGCAACGGTATCTTTTGAAAAGACTACTTACGCTGGTTTACCTCATAAATTTGAAGCCGGAACTCCTAATATTTGTGGAGGAATCGCTTTTGGTGCCGCTTTGGATTATATGAATGAAATCGGATTCTACGAGATCGCGACTTATGAGCATGAACTTTTAGAATATGCCACCAAAAAACTTAAGGAGATAGAAGGAATGAAGATATATGGGGAGGCTGCCGAGAAGACAGCTGTTATATCTTTTAATATCGAAGGACTGCATCCATATGATATTGGAACTTTGCTGGACAAAATGGGAATAGCCGTTAGAACCGGGCATCATTGTGCACAACCGGTGATGGACTTTTTTAAGATACCCGGAACGGTAAGGGCTTCCTTTGCATTTTACAATACTTTTAATGAAATAGATCTTTTTATCGAAGCGGTTAAAAAGGCAAAGATGATGCTGCAATAAGAAAATATCCTCGTTAATAAATTTAAAAAAGGCGCCCATGTGGTGCCTTTTTTCGTAATATGCTATAAATCAAACATCCTTTAAACTATGAAATTAAGTTTCTTTACTCTCATAATGGTGCTATTCGCAGCGAATGAGTGCTCTTATCAGGAGCAGCATAATATAGACATTATTACATATGAAACCTTCACCAGAGGTTCATCTACCATGTATACGGTAAGTCCAGAAAGCATTAAGATAAAGGGTACAGGAATCAATGCAGGTGAAAAATCTGGAACAATCTCAAACCAGGATTGGAAGTCATTACTGGAAGTCCTGAGCAAGGTCGATGCTTCGAGACTAAACCAGTTAAAAGCACCATCAGACTCCAGAGCTTCAGATGCGGCTTTACATGCGATTTTAAGCGTTCGTAAGAATGATACTATATACAAGACTAATTCTTTCGATCACGGGAATGCCCCTATTACGGTTAAACCATTAGTGGAGGCTATCTTAAGATTGGCAGAAAATGTTGAATAGCACTACTTGTTATTGTACTTTTGCGTAAAATTGATTTATGACGATTCAGGAAAAACAACAGGAGGTAATTGAAGAATTTTCAATGTTCGATGACTGGATGCAGCGCTACGAATATATGATAGAGCTTGGAAAATCTTTGCCTTTAATTGAAGAGAAATATAAGATCGATGAAAACCTTATTAAAGGGTGCCAAAGCAAGGTTTGGGTTCATGCAGAGCTGGAAGGAGACAAACTTGCTTTCACGGCAGATAGTGATGCTATCATAACCAAAGGAATTGTAGCCATCCTGATAAGGGTTTTCTCTAATCAGCATCCGTCAGAAATCATTGAAGCAGATACCAAATTCATTGATGAAATAGGTTTGAAGGAACATCTTTCTCCTACGCGGGCTAACGGACTGGTTAGTATGATCAAGCAGTTAAAAATGTATGCCGTAGCATACCAAACACAATTAAATTAAAATGGAACAGGAAATTAATACTCAGGAATTAGGAGAAAAGATCGTAACAGTACTAAAAACGATCTACGATCCAGAGATCCCTGTAGATATATATGAGCTTGGGCTTATCTATGATGTAATGGTTAGTACAGATTATGATGTAAAGATCTTGATGACCCTTACCACACCAAACTGTCCTGTGGCCGAAACCTTGCCATTGGAGGTGGAAGAAAAAGTGAAATCTCTGGACATGGTAAAAGACGCGGAAGTGGAGATAACGTTTGATCCACCGTGGAGCCAGGATCTTATGAGTGAAGGCGCCAAGCTGGAACTGGGACTTTTATAATTGAATAACTATGGCGGAAGAGATTTTAAATCGTGTCGCTCAAAGTAAATTGATAACCTTTAACCTTGAGGATCATTATCCTCAAGGTCAAAGGTTTCTTTTTGACCTTAGCACGTGGCTATATGAAGGTTTTGTGTTAAGAGAGAAGGAATTCAGAGATCAGGCAAAAGAACATGACTGGACCCAATACAGGGATGGCTTCGTAGCCTTAAATTGTTCTACAGATGCCATTGTGCCGGCCTGGGCGTATATGCTCATTTCTACCTACCTGCAGCCTCATACTAAAAAAGTTGTAATTGGAGATCTTGAAACGCTGGAAAGTCATCTTTATCAAGAGGTGATTGGCGCCCTGGATGTTTCAGAACTTAAAGATAAACCAGTGATCATCAAGGGATGTTCGAGCAAACCTGTGCCTAAGAATGCCTATATTTTTCTAATTGAAAAATTGCAGCCGGTTGTAAAAAGCCTGATGTATGGCGAAGCTTGCTCATCTGTCCCTCTATTTAAACAACCAAAAAACTAAATTATGAGGAAAATTTTACTTTTCGCTTTCTCCATTCTTTGTATTGGAGTAGCACAATCACAGGAAGAAAAAGAAAAAGATTCTATTCCGCCGAATGGCTGGACAAGAGAAGGGAATATTCAATTGTTGTTTAATCAGTCCGCTTTTAATAAGGAGTGGACGGGAGGTGGTACTTCTAGTATTGCTGGTAACCTTACGGTTGATTATATGTTTAATTACCGGAAAGATAAATTTACCTGGGATAATAGGATATTTGCCAATTATGGACTTACCAAAGTTAAGGATGACGAGTTTGCACGTAAGACCAGCGACAGGCTGGAATTGAATTCAATTGCGGGAAAGCAGATTGATGCCAGCGACTTTTACTACTCGTGGTTTCTTAATTTCAGGACTCAGATAGATAAAGGATATACCTTTGGGAAAGATCCGGTTACTGGGGAAACTACCAGAACCGAAATCACTAATTTC
>JAHELO010000108.1 GCA_024644145.1 Christiangramia sp. | reverse complement strand
TTGATGCTTTTGGGGCACGGGTGCAGCCAGAATTATGGACCGAGGAAATTTTTTCAATCATGTATAAAGCTCTTCGGAAAAATGGCGTTCTTGTTACATACGCGGCAAAGGGTAGTGTGAGGCGGGCAATGCTTGCCACAGGATTTCTGGTAGAGAAACTTCCCGGACCTCCTGGTAAAAGGGAAATGTTAAGGGCTGTTAAAAATTAAGCCTTCACCCGTTAAACCTCTTTTAAAATCAAGTAATCGCGTCGCGTCTTACGTATCTTAACAGGAAAAAAGATGCGGGTATTAATCACAGGTGCAACGGGACTAATTGGCTCCAAGTTGAGCGAATTATGTAGAGCAGAAGGAATTAAGGTTAATTATCTCACCACGAGCAAATCTAAAATCTCCAGAGAGGAAGATTATCAGGGTTTTTATTGGGACCCAAAAAGCCAGAAGATTGAAGCGGGTTGCCTGGATGGTGTAAAAACTATAGTTCATCTGGCAGGCGCCAGTATAGCAGAACCCTGGACCAACTCGTATAAGCGTAAGATAATAGAAAGCCGCACGAAAACAGCTTCCCTTCTTTTTAAAACTCTTAAGGAAAATCCCAATCAGGTTGAAAATTTTATTTCGGCCAGTGCCATAGGGGTTTATCCCAGTTCGCTTGAAAAACTTTATTTTGAGGATGACCCTAAAACAGCAGATAATTTTGTTGGTGAAGTAGTTAGAAAATGGGAGGCTTCAGCCGATGAATTTGAAAGTCTGGGCCTCGATGTTGCGAAGATTCGGGTTGGATTGGTATTGGCCGAAGACGGAGGGATGCTTGAAAAGATCAAGAAACCTATTTCCCTGAACATGGGTGCTGCTCTTGGCAGCGGGAAGCAATGGCAATCGTGGATACACATAAGAGATCTGGCAGGTATCTTTCTTTATGCCATTAAAAATGAATTAACGGGCACATACAACGCGGTTGCTCCTAATCCTGTTACTAATAAGGAACTTACACATGAGCTGGCCCGGCAAATGGGTAAAACGGTGTGGATGCCTAACGTACCTAAATTCGCGCTTAAAACCCTGCTTGGTGAAATGTCGCAGATCGTGTTATCCAGTCAGCTTGTTAGCAGTAAAAAAATTGAAGAACTGGGTTATAATTTTGAGTATACTAATCTATCCAGAGCGCTCGGAGATCTAACCTAAACAAAAAAAAATGGCTGCCTTTTGGCAGCCATTTTTAAAAATTCAAATTATAAACTAAGCCTTTTTGGCTTTAAGGTCCACTTTAAGGGTTACATCATCACTGATGAATTTATCACCAAGACCATCAAATACAGATTTAGATCCAAAATTTACATTCCATTTTGTACGATCTATAGTAAATTCTTCACTGCTAATCTTTAAAGACTCTCCGTCTCTAGAAATATTTACTGGAAAGCTTATGTTCTTGGTCACTTCTTTAATAGTAAGATTTCCTTGTAAAATATCCTGTCCTTCTTCCTGAGTGATCCCTGTAACCTCAAAAGTAGCTTTAGGGTATTTGTTCACATTAAAGAAGTCACCTTCCTTACCTTCTACGGTACCTTTTAAATGTGCCTCTAAATTTGATTTTTGATCTCCTTCAAGATCTGTCACCTCAATAGACTGCATATCGATTACAAAAGTTCCGCTTTCAACAATACTATCGTTAGCTTTAAAAGATCCTTCAGCAACTTTTATCGTACCGGTGTGCGCTTCAGTTGGTTTTTCACCTTTCCACTCAATCACAGATTCAGCAGTATCTACCTTATAAGTCATAGCTTCTACCTCTGCAGTTGCTACTTCTTTAGCTTCAGCCATATCTGCTTCATTATTATTGTTTTTACATCCGGTAACAGCAAGTCCTAAACCTGCGACTACGAATGCATTTAAGAAAATTCTTTTCATTAGAATAAATTTTAAAAGTTTCGGCGCAAAAGTAAGGGTAATAATAAATGAAAAATCATAAAGATTTACTAAAAATCTTCTTGTGACATTTTGACATTTTAAGCGAATTGGCAATGATTTTGACCAAATGTGCGTGTAAGAAAATTTAAAAGTAATGAGTCGAAAAGAAGATAAAGTTAAAGACGATAATAAAGACCTTAAAGATCAGGTAGAAGAAGTCATTGATAATGCTATTGATGAAGTCGAGGAAAATGGCGAAAAGTCTGATGATCAGGCTTCAGACAAGGAGGAAGATCTTACACAGGAAGAACTATTAAAAGAAGATCTTCAAAAGGAAAAAGATAAATTCCTGAGACTATTTGCCGAATTTGAAAACTATAAAAGGCGTACCTCTAAGGAAAGATTAGAATTATTTAAAACTGCCAATCAGGAAGTAATGACAGCTATGCTGCCTATTATGGATGATTTTGACAGGGCGTTGAACGAACTCAAAAAATCTGGCGACGAAAACCTTCTTAAGGGAATAGAACTAATCCATAATAAATTCAAGGAAACTCTTAAGGCAAAGGGACTGGAACGGATGGAAGTTGAACAGGGAAGTGATTTTGACTCTGAGATTCATGAGGCTATTACTCAGATCCCAGCCCCATCAGAAGACCTTAAAGGCAAGATTGTTGATGTAGTAGAGCCCGGGTATAAACTTGGGGAAAAGATCATTAGATATCCTAAAGTTGTTACCGGAAAATAAGAATCGCTTTTACAAAATTTGTAAAAACCCAACATGAAAGAAGATTATTACGAAATATTAGGCGTAAGTAAGGACGCTTCAGCAGCAGAGATTAAAAAAGCATACAGGAAAAAGGCTTTAAAATATCACCCGGATAAAAATCCCGGAGATTCCAAAGCCGAAGAGATGTTTAAAAAATCGGCTGAAGCTTATGAAGTATTAGGGAATCAGGAGAAAAGAGCCAAATATGATCGTTTTGGTCACCAGGCATTCGACGGCGGTGGCTTCGGCGGCGGAGGTGGTATGAATATGGATGACATCTTCAGCCAGTTTGGTGATATCTTTGGCGGTGGCTTTGGCGGAGGCTTTTCTGGTTTTGGAGGTTTCGGCGGTGGTCAGAGACGTGCAAAAGGTAGTAACCTGCGAATTAGAGTTAGCCTAAATCTGGAAGAGATCGCAAATGGTTGTGAGAAAAAGATCAAGGTAAAACGCAAAGTTCAGGCTTCAGGAACTACTTATAAAACCTGTAGTACCTGTAATGGTACAGGCCAGGTGACCAGAGTTACCAATACTATTCTTGGAAGAATGCAAACTGCATCACCCTGTACTACCTGCGGCGGTAGTGGCCAGATGATAGATAAAAAGCCGGAAGGATCTGATGCTCAGGGACTGGTTATCAAAGAAGAAACTGTTTCTATTAAGATCCCGGCAGGGGTTGAAGATGGTATGCAGTTGAAGGTTTCAGGAAAAGGGAACGATGCACCGGGCAACGGTATTGCAGGAGATCTGCTTGTCGCCATCGAGGAAAAAGAGCACCCAAGCCTGCAAAGGGAAGGTGATAATTTACATTATGATCTTTATATAAGTTATTCTGAAGCTGCACTGGGAACTTCAAAAGAGATTGATACCGTAACCGGGAAGGTTCGAATCAAGATCGAAGAAGGTGTGCAGTCCGGTAAAATATTAAGATTGAGAGGGAAAGGGATCAGTAGTATTAACGGATATGGGAAGGGAGACCTTCTTGTACACGTAAATGTATGGACTCCTAAAACCCTTTCCAGAGAACAAAAGGAGTTTTTTGAAAGGATGGCAGATGATGAGAATTTCCAGCCAAATCCCGAAAAAAGCGACAAATCCTTCTTTGAAAAAGTTAAAGATATGTTTTCTTAAAAAGTTAATTTTAAGAAAAAATTTATATATTTGAGAATCACTAAGTCTTTTAGTGATAATTTTTCTTTTTCATAGCAATTTTTTTCCCATCCTTAATTTATTTAAGGGTGGGTTTTGTTTTTTAAGGGGTTTTGGTATCCAAATTATAAAATCTTCTTAATCGGTTACAACTCTCTCTGTATTTCTATATCTTTAACACTTCTCAATTGACTATATGGAAAATCTTTTGGTTGCGGAGAATATCTACAAGCGCTTCGGAAATTTTACTGCACTCAATAATGTTTCAATAAATATCCCTAAAGAAAGTATTTTCGGTCTGTTAGGTCCTAATGGAGCCGGCAAAACTACATTACTGCGTATAATAAATCAGATCACCATGCCAGACGAAGGCAGGATATATCTTGATGGGAAACCTTTGCATCCAGACGATATCGCACATATTGGATATTTACCTGAAGAAAGAGGCTTGTATAAATCTATGAAAGTAGGTGAGCAGGCTCTATACCTTGCCAGGCTAAAGGGTTTAAGCAAAGCCCAGGCGAAAGAAAGACTGCAATACTGGTTTAAAAGACTGGATATAGAAGCCTGGTGGGATAAGAAGATCCAGGAGCTTTCAAAAGGGATGGCGCAAAAAGTGCAATTCGTAATTACGGTCTTACACCAGCCTAAATTGTTGATTTTTGATGAGCCTTTCAGCGGTTTTGATCCCGTGAATGCCAATATTATAAAAGATGAGATCCTTAAATTAAAGGAAGATGGAGCGACAATTCTGTTTTCAACTCACAGGATGGAGAGCGTAGAGGAGTTATGCGATTACATTGCCCTTATCCATAAATCGAATAAATTGCTGGATGGCAAGGTTTCAGATATTAAGAAGGAGTATAAGTCCAACACCTTTGAAGTAGGCGTGGATGCTATTGATGAATTGAAGTTGCAAAACGAACTTCAGGAGCGATTTACAATTGGCCCGGCCCGGTTTAAAAGTATACAGGAAGACCTTAAGATGAGCATCAAGCTTAAAGACAATGAAGATTCCAACGATCTTATACAGTTCTTGCTCCCTAGAGCCAGGATCAATCACTTTGTAGAGGTGATTCCATCTGTAAATGATATTTTCATTAAAACTGTCACTCAAAATGCGTAACCTAAGGTTAATCATAAACCGGGAATACCTGGCAAGGGTAAGGAATAGGACTTTTATCGTCATGACCTTTCTAAGTCCTCTAATCTTTGTGGGTATGATCATGCTTATTGCTTATTTAAGCATGTTAAATAGTACCGAGCAAAAGATCATAGGTATTCATGATGAGACCGGCATGTTTGCTACAGAATTCAAGGACGGCACTCAGGTGCAATATCTGGATTATTCAGTATTGCCTTTAGAGATGGCCAGAAAAAAGGTCCTGGAAAATCAGTATTTCGGGTTGATACACATCTCCGAAATAAAGTCTGAATTTGAAAAACCTCAGGTTGTATTCTTCGGCAAGGATACTCCGGGATTTGGCACCGTAGAAAATATCGAGAAAACTATTTCAGATAAACTTACCAGAGAACAGCTTATAGCACGCGGTATAGATGTTTCTGAACTGGATAAGGCCCGGACAGACGTTAGTGTGGAAATTCAGAATTTTGCCGGAGAACAAAGTTCCAAGATGTCTAATTATATTAAGATGTTCTTTGGAGGAGCCGCCGGTTATTTGTTAATGATGTTCATCATTATTTATGGAAATATGGTAATGCGGTCTGTTATAGAGGAGAAAACCAATCGTATTATCGAGATCATCGTATCCTCGGTAAAGCCTTTTCAATTACTATTAGGTAAAATTCTGGGAACTTCGCTGGCCGGAATTACCCAGTTTTCAGTATGGGTTGTACTGGGTGCAGTGCTGTTATTTGGAGTATCCTCCTTTTTAGGAATAGACCCTGCCAGTGCACAAATGCCGGCTGCAGAAGCTATAAAAGGTGCAGCGAGGCCAGAAATAAATCAACTGGTGGTAGATATCCTTAAATTACCTTATGCCAGTTTACTTAGTTTCTTTGTGATCTATTTTATTGGTGGATATTTCCTGTATAGTGCCATTTATGCGGCTATAGGTGCGGCAGTTGACAGTGAGACAGATACCCAGCAATTTATGTTTCCTATAATTTTACCTTTAATTCTGGGGATATATGTAGGTTTTTTCTCTGTAGTGGAAAACCCGCATGGTACGGTATCTACTATCTTTTCCATAATACCCTTAACTTCACCTATAGTAATGTTAATGAGGATTCCGTT
>JAHELO010000107.1:2852-6095 GCA_024644145.1 Christiangramia sp. | reverse complement strand
AGTCATTGTAGCCACTGGTCGAGACATCCAATGCCGAACAAAGCCGACTAAGGCGATAATTCTGCCGCTCCGCTCGGATAAAGGCGAATGATAAAGGAAAGATCAAGATCAAGAAGATCGAGGATAATACCGCAGCAGAAGTAGAGATCCTTATTCATCTTCCTAATAATATTTCTCCAGACAAGACCATTGATGCACTTTATGCTTTTACCCAGTGCGAAAATTCCCTGGCACCACTTGGTTGTGTAATTATAGATCACAAACCAGTTTTTCTTGGAGTTTCTGAAGTATTGCGAAGATCTACAGATCATACGTTGCATTTATTAAAGAGGGAACTTGAGATCAAACTGGATGAACTGGAAGAGCAGTGGCATTTCGCTTCCCTGGAAAGGATTTTCATTGAAAATCGTATTTATCGGGATATTGAAGAGGAAGAAACCTGGGAAGGTGTGATCCAGGCGATAGATAAAGGATTAAAGCCGCATACAAAACATCTTAAAAGAGCTGTTACTGAAGAGGATATTGTACGCCTTACTGAAATAAGAATTAAAAGGATCTCAAAATTTGATATAGACAAGGCCCAGCAAAAGATCGATGCCCTGGAGGAGGAGATCGCCCAGGTTAAACATCACCTGGATAATCTGGTAGATTTTGCTGTTGATTATTTTAAGAAGCTAAAGAAGGAGTACGGCACAGGCAGAGAAAGAAAAACCGAACTAAGGCTTTTTGAAGAAATAGAAGCGACCAAGGTTGTCATAAGAAATACGAAGCTTTATGTGAACAGGGCTGAAGGATTTGTAGGAACTTCTCTTAAGAAAGATGAATATGTTACAGATTGTTCAGATATTGATGACGTGATTTGTTTTACCGCAGACGGTAAAATGATGGTAACAAAGGTAGATTCCAAGACTTTTATTGGGAAGGATATCATCCATGTAGCTATCTTTAAGAAGAAAGATAAGCGAACGATCTATAATATGGTCTACCGCGATGGAAAAGCCGGCAATACCTATATTAAGCGATTTGCCGTGACTTCAGTTACCAGGGACCGAGAATATGACCTGGGCCAGGGTAAGAAAGATTCCAAAGTGCTTTATTTTTCTGCCAATCCTAATGGAGAGGCTGAAGTGGTTACTGTTCTTTTACGACAGGTAGGCAGCATAAGAAAGGTGAAATTTGATCTGGATTTTGCCGATGTTCTTATAAAAGGCCGGAATGTGAAAGGGAATATTGTGACTAAATATCCTGTTAAACGTATTGAGCTTAAAGAAGAAGGTGTTTCTACATTAAAACCAAGAAGAATCTGGTTTGACGATACCGTTAAGCGTCTCAATGTGGATGAAAGAGGGGAACTCCTTGGAGAATTTAAGGGAGAAGACAGGTTATTGATTATTACTCAGAGTGGCGTAGTAAAAACCATCAAACCGGAACTAACTACAAGATTTGATGAAGAGATCATCGTTCTGGAGAAATGGACCAAAAACAAGCCAATATCGGCTATTTACTGGGAGCCGGAAAAGGAACGATATTATGTTAAGCGCTTTATAATAGAGCACCCAGATAAAGAAGAAAAATTTATCAGCGATCATGAAGATTCCTTCCTTGAAATAGTTACCACAGATTATTACCCGATGGCGGAGGTTGTATATACCAAGCCTAAAGGGAAGGAGCGTAGAGAGAACGAAGAAGTTAATCTCGCGGAATTTATCTCTATAAAAGGTATAAAAGCATTAGGAAATCAACTTACTTCTGAAAAGGTTAATCAAATAAACCTCCTGGATCCTTTGCCATACGAACAAGACGAGGATGAAACAGAGCAAAATGAGGCGGAAACAAATGGCAGCAAAGCAGAAGTTACTGGTGAAGAGATACAGGCCGGAGAGATCAAGATTGTAGAAAAAAGTAAAAGTTCAGATGGTCAGCCATCTTTATTTGATGATTAATGGGGTTATTTAAGGAATTCAAAGAGTTTGCTGTTAAAGGCAACATGATAGATATGGCGGTAGGTATCATAATTGGTACCGCCTTTAATAAAGTGGTAGATGTGCTGGTTAAACAGGTCATAATGCCGCCGCTTAGCATGCTTACTGATGGTATTAATTATGCCGACAGGAAAGTTATACTGCAGGACACCTCTGGAGTAAAGGGAGAGCCAGGTTTTGTAGAAGAAGTATCAATAGGCTACGGCTTACTCATTGAAACAATGATAGATTTCCTGGTAATAGGTTTTGTAGTTTTTATTGTGGTAAAATTCATGAACAGATTCCGGAATAAAGCTCAGGATCCCAAGAATAAACAAGTGGTTACCCCTAAAGATATAGAGTTGCTTTCCAGCCTGAACGATCTTATGGCAGAGCAGAATAAATTACTGAAGGAAAAGCGTAACTAATCCTTAACCACTCTTCTTACCTTGCCTTTGGCTTTTTTGGGATTCCCTACCAGCCCATATTCAAAGGTGTAGCCATCATTGGTGGTAGTGAGTATTTTTATATGAATGGGCTTCTCTTCGGCCATACCCTGCGGATTCATATTCTTTAAGATGTATTCACAATCATTAATCCATCTAACACTGGCGGTATCTGTATTGCCCATGAATTTTTCTACCTCAATACTGTCATTTCTAATGAACTGAGAAGTTACCAGCTCACCATTTATAAAACTTTCAAATTCATAAGTACCCGTTCTAAAATCCTGACAATTTCTTTCGGGTTGGAAACAGGATGTAAATAGGACTAGACTAAAAAGAGCGGCCATTTTCTTCATACCGCAAAATAATTCAATTTAAACTTAATAATCAATTTTCGAAGGCCTCAAAACTGCCGTCTTTATAAAATATTACGATCTTTTGTATCTGTTTCCCGTGTTTGCTTTGTGGCAGGTCGGAATACGATGAGCTTGAAATATTTTGATCTGTAGGTTGAGGGGATGGAGTGGGAACCTGTCTAACCTCATTTTGAACTTTATCCGGCTTAGCGCTATTTTCATCTGATGCGGGAAATTTTCCTTTTCCGTTAAGCAACCAATACAATTCCACTTCAGGAAAATTTTGTACAACCTTCATCACAAAATCAAGACTTGGTTTATTTCTTCCGGAAAGAATGTGTGAGATAGAGGACCTCCCAACTTCAATTTTATCAGCGAAAGATGAAGCAGAAAGATCGTAGAAATCCAGGATCTTATTTAGACGTACAGCAAATTTTTCAGTGTTTACCATTGTAACATAATTAGGCTAAAGCCAGGTGT
>JAHELO010000107.1:0-2842 GCA_024644145.1 Christiangramia sp. | reverse complement strand
ATATAAACTTTAACTTCATGTAAAATATGGTAATTGACTAAAATACAATGAATTAAAATCTATAAAATTTTTAATAGGATTAATTCCAAGAGCGCGTATTTAAGCCAGTAGATGGGTGTTTACAAATGTTTACGGTTTGATTCATTTACCATGTTTACATTTGTAAAGTTTACAATGTTTAGTTTTGTAAACATGAAGAATTTAGAGTTTAATGATTTATTGAAAGATGATTTTTACAACCAAATAAAATGCAGTCTAGTAGGAGGCAGATATATTACAATTGAAGATTGGGAGGTGGTGAAAAAAATGCTCCCTGATTTTTATTCGGTACAAAATATTGGAAGTTCAGTTCTAAAGAAACCAATTGAAATGGTTACCGTGGGAACCGGTGAAATTAAAATTCTTGTCTGGTCTCAGATGCACGGAAATGAAGGAACAACTACCAAGGCAGTTTTTGACCTGTTGAATGCCTTCTATAAAAAGGATAAGAATGAGATTCTTGCAGATATTTTAGATAAGAGTACAATATATATTATTCCAGTTTTAAATCCTGATGGCGCTGAAGCGTATACAAGAGTAAATGCGAATAATGTAGATCTTAACCGCGATATGCAGAAGTTGACCCAACCTGAAAGTAAAATTCTAATGCAGCAATTCAGGAAAATTCAGCCGCATTATTGCTTGAATCTTCATGACCAGCGTACAATCTTTAGTGCTGGAGATAAACCTGAGCCAGCTACTCTTTCTTTTCTAACCCCTTCAAAGGATGAAGAGCGTACCATTGATAGTGCTCGGAAACGGAGCATGCATTTGATCGCAGGGATAGTTGAAGATCTTGCGAAAGATCTACCGGGGCGAATAGGGAGGTATGATGATGCATTTAATATCAACTGTGCGGGAGATACTTTTCAATCCCTTTCTACGCCAACACTTTTATTTGAAGCGGGACACTATCCTGATGATTATGAAAGAGAAGTTACCAGGAAATTCGTTTTTAAAGCTCTAGTATCCTGTTTATATCAAATTGTATCAAGTAAGGCAGAGGATCCGGCAGTAGAAGAGTATTTCAATATTCCTGAAAACAGGAAGTTATTTAATGATGTTATAATTAGAAATGCTCTTATTGGAGATGAAAAATGTGACATTGCTATACAGTTCAGGGAGAGATTATATAACAACAAAGTGGAATTTGTTCCTGAGATATCAATGGTTCAGGTTAAAATAGATAATTATGCGCATCGTGAAATTGATGCAAAAGGAAACAGGATCAAAATTCCGGGGGAAGCTAAAATTACCGAAAACGTTATAGTTAATAAAATAATCATAAATAATACGGAATTAGAGGTTAAATACGATTAAATGTCAAAATAATTGACAATAATTCAACGTTTTTGTATTAATTTTGAAGTTCATTAAAAAAAGACGTTGAAAATGGCCAAGTTTAAATTAGACGAAACAGATCATCAGATCCTCGATATGCTGATCGAAAATACCAGAACTCCATTTACTGATATTGCCAAAAAACTTTTAATCTCTGCAGGTACTGTACATGTACGAGTGAAAAAGATGGAGGAGGCCGGAATCATTATAGGTTCCTCATTGACACTTGATTATAAAAAACTTGGATATGCGTTTATTGCATATGTAGGGGTTTTTCTTAAGAATACTTCCCAAACAAAATTCGTGCTGGAAAGAATCAATGAGATTCCATTCGTGACCGTTGCACATGTAACTACAGGCAAATTCAATGTTTTTTGTAAGATTCGCGCAAAGAACACTCAGCATGCAAAGGAGATCATCTTTCAGTTAGATGATATAGAAGGGGTGTACAGAACCGAGACCATGATCTCTTTAGAAGAGAGTATTAATGACAAGAAACGATTGATGCATTCGATTTTTAAAGACATGTAATACAGTCCTAAACTTTTATTAAAGACCCTTTAGACTGTATTGTTTAAAGGGTTTTTTTATAAATTTAAAAGAATTGATCACCTAAAAATTAATTATGCACAGAGAACCGCGATTAGACAGATTTAATGACAATGTGCTTGCTAAATACCAGGTATATAATAGTATCTTTTTAACCCTTCCTTATGATGAAATCAAGAAAACCGGGGCATTGTTGCCTTTGTTTCAGGAAATATGTGAAAAAGGGTTCAGGGAAAACAAAAATCCTTCAGAAATAGTAGATCGGTTTTTTGAAAAATATGGGGAAAACCCATCCGAAGAAGAGAGGATAGATCTGTTATTCAGATTTATTCAATATATAGAAAGACAGGTAGTTTTGTTTGATGCAATAGAAGACGCTTCTTTTTCTATAGTTAATAATATGGATGGCCGCGGAACTTTAAGGAGTGTGAAAGAAGAAGCCGAGGCTAAGCAAAAGATTGAAGAGCTTAAGGAATATCTTAAACGATTTAAAGTAAGGCCAACATTAACAGCGCATCCAACTCAGTTTTATCCGGGTACGGTCCTTGGGATCATTACAGATCTGGACAATGCAATAAGGCAAAACGACCTTGTAAAGATCAAGCAGCTGCTTGCACAACTTGGTAAAACTCCATTTTTTAAGAAAGAAAAACCAACTCCCTATGACGAGGCGGTTAATTTGATCTGGTATTTCGAGAATGTTTTCTATCAAAGTGCCAGTAAAATTCATAATTACATACAGCAAAATATTTTTGACGGAGAAGATATTGGGAATCAGGTTGTTAATCTTGGGTTCTGGCCTGGCGGAGACCGGGATGGGAATCCTTTTGTAACTACCGAAATTACGCTCCGCGTAGCTAAAAGGTTGAGGAGAACTGTTTTATTAAATTATTACCGGGATATAAGAGAACTT
>JAHELO010000106.1 GCA_024644145.1 Christiangramia sp. | reverse complement strand
CAATGCTGCCGTTTTCAATTACTTCATCATCTTTCATGGTAATGATTCGCGCATTGGTAAATGCGATAATACCTTCAGGAACATCTGTTTTTATCTTCAGATCTATTTTTATTCCTTCTTCAGTAACTGGTGGTATAGAATCTGGTGAATTTTTTAGAAAAGTAAATCTTTGGTCCACGTCATTTGTAAAATATTCATTTCCTAAGGTCCAGTGGATCTTTTTGCTGTTCCCAGACCAGTGCAAATTAACCCCCGCATCTTTGGTTACCTGGGTTACCGGTAAAGATTTGGTATCAGGGGTAAGCTCTATCGCCTGCCCGGTCATGGCAAAGGGTGCCACATATACTTTATGGAGATTGCTGAAAAGGATCCATTTGTTATCTGGGCTCGGTAAAATTCTGTTGGCATATTTAGAATTAATATGCGTTCTTTCGTCTTTCCCGTTTAGATCTACACTTTTTAAACTTTTAGTAATAGATCCAAAGAAATACCCGCCAGTTTGAAAAAAGACCCTGGAGTTATCCTTGTTAAAGACCGGGAAGCTGCCCTCCTTTACAAGTCTGCGCATATCCTTGCCGGCTGCAGTCATGATATAAATGCCCGGTTCTTTGGTAAAGGTCTGTCCCTGGTCTGTATTCCCACTTTCCTTTGAGAAAACGATCATCTTTCCATCGCTGGAATAGGACGGATTCCTGTAGATTCCTTTTTCATTAGTAATAACCTCAATAGACCCGCCGGCTAGAGAGACTTTTTTAATCGCTCCCAGTTTCTCATCATCCCAGCTTACATAGATGAGGTGCTTCCCATCTGGTGAAAAGGAAGGTTCAAATTCAAAATCTTTAGAGTTCGTGATCCGCCTCGGTTTGCCATTAGGTAAGGATTTTTTCCAGAGAAAACCAACGGCATTAAATACCAGTGTTTTACCATCTGGAGACGTTACAGCATGCCTTATAACCTTTGGGTTGAACTCTTCTGAAAAAACTTCGTGATCTGCCTGCAGGGTTTCTGCGATCTTTAATTCATTATTTACCTGGAATGGTATTTCTGAAACATCATAGTTTTCAATATTTACCTTATTAATCTTGCCATTTGCCCAGAAAACCAACTCTTTATTATTTGGCATCCAACTGAAGTTAGGGTATACTCCAAAAATGGCCCATGCTTCCTGCTGATCCTTGCTTAATTTATCATAGACCGGCCATTCCTCGCCTGTGTCCAGATCATGTATGAACAGCACAGATTTTGTTCGGATACGCTTAACGAAAGCCAGTTTCTTTCCGTCTGGGGAAACTACTGGTCTGGCTGCCCCTCCAGGGCCACCGGTCACGGTAATGGTTTCACCAGTTTCGAAATTATATCTTTTGATCACGTAGATCTGCTTATTGGGATCTTTGTTATACTGAAAATTACCGCCCGGATACATATCTTCACTATAAAAAAGATACTTACCGTCTGGGGAAAGACTTGGTTCGTTCACATCCTGCTGATCGTTCTTTCTTTCGGTAAGTTGCAATCCTGCTTTAGCGGCAATGTGGTATTGCCATAATTCTCCAGCACCAAGGGAACGGCCTGAAGTGAAATGTTTTCTTGCAATTAGGGAATTGCCATCGGGTGTCCAAACGGCATTATTAAGTAAACGGAATTTTTCTTCAGTGATCTGTTCTGCATTACTTCCGTCTGCATCCATCACCCAGATATTATCCCCACCACCGGCATCACTGGTAAATGAAATCCTGGAGCCGTCTGGGCTGAATCTGGGCTGTACCTCCCAGGGAATTCCAGACCTGAGAATTGTAGCCTTTCCACCACTGGCCGGTATCTTGTAAATATCACCTAAAAGATCAAAAATGATGGTCTTTCCGTCTGGACTCACATCTAAATTCATCCAGGTGCCTTCATCTGTATCTACCTGAATGGTCTTGAATTTCCAGTCGGCAGGATATGGATTTGAAACATCCCATTTAAGATCTTTCTTAATGGTATCGTTTTGCGCATTAGCCAGATTTAGAAAAGAAATAAAGGATAATAATAAAAGAAAACGCAGGGTTTTATACATGTTGTAGTAGTTTATAGAACCTAAATATACAGCATCTTTGAATTTGCTGAAAGTTGCAATTCCTCTAAATTGAAGTAAACCGCCTGAATTTAGTTAAAACGGCAGGTTATTAAGATCTACATTTCCACCCGAAATAATGATACCTATCTTTTTATTTTTGAAGCGCTCTTTCTCTCTTAGCAGCGCAGCTAATGGCACTGCACTAGAGGGTTCCACCACGATCTTCATTCGTTCCCAGATAAGTTTTAGAGCATTTTTTATTTCATCTTCTGTGACCCTTATTATCTCTTCAACATTTTCCTGAATAATCGGAAAATTTTTATCTCCGAGTTGAGTTTTCAGTCCATCAGCGATGGTATTAACACTTTTATTAGTTTCGATCCTTCCGGTTCTTAGAGAGCGCCAGGCATCATCAGCTTCCATAGGTTCACCGCCTATGCAGCTACAATTATTTCCGAAGTATTTAACCGCCAGAGATGTTCCGGCAATCAACCCGCCGCCTCCTACCGGGCATAATATATGGTCCAGATTTGAATAATCTTCCAGTAATTCCATTGCTGCAGTTCCCTGTCCCATTATAACCTCAATGTCATTGGAAGGATGTATAAATGTAGCCCCGGTTTCTTCCTCGATCTTCCGGGCTGTATCCTCCCGGTCTTTAAGAGTAGGTGGGCATTCGGTGATCTTGCCGCCATATGTTCTAACCGCTGCTTTTTTTACCTCAGGAGCAGTAGCTGGCATCACAATATATGCAGGGACTCCAAGGCTTTCTGCTGCCAGGGAAAGGGCCTGGGCAAAGTTGCCTGAAGAATGAGTGACCACGCCTTTCGCTTTTTGATGCTGTGTTAGATTTAGAATGGCATTAGTGGCTCCCCGCATCTTAAATGCTCCCATCCTTTGAAAATTTTCGCATTTAAAATAGATCTCTGCTCCTGCGATCTCATTTATTAGCCGGGAATTCAGGACTGGAGTGCGATGAATATAGGAATGTATTCTCGCTGATACCTGTTTTAAAGAAGCCTTATCTGTTCTCAAGATTCATGAATTTTGCCTGAAAATATAAATTCCCTGGAATAACAGGGAATTTATTTTCAGTTACTCATCAATTGGGATCGTTAGCATGGGGATTTCGGCTTTCTTTAGGAGTTCCATAGATATACTTTCCTGCAAAAGATTATGCAAAAAGCTATGTTTGTGAGTGCCCACAATAAGAAGATCGATATTAAGTTTTTGTGCCTCAGCCATCACTGTTTCTACGGTAGAACCCTGGATGAGCAAAGCTTCAGAGTTAATTTCATCACCTAAGAAATTTTTACAGATCTCCTGAAGGTTGCGATGTTCTTCCCGATACTCTTCAGCCTTAATATCACGAATATATTGTGGCCCCGGTTCGTATCCTACAAAATCGGGTTCGGGATCTGCAACATGTAAAACCCAGATTTTAGATTGGAATTTCTGTGCCAGGCTTTCTGCGTAGACCATCAACTCCCCAATGCTGTCATTAAAGTCGACAGCGACCATAATATTTTTTAATGTATCCATCTGTAATAGATTTTATTATCAATAACCCTTTTCTAATTCCACTTCATTCTTAAGCGGTTCGCCTTCTTTCATTCGGTCATAATTTTCAGCGATTTGAGGTACCACAGATTCTGGCATGGTAACACTGGCAATATGGGGAGTAATGTTAATCTTTGAATGTTCCCAGAAAGGATGTTCTTCCGGCAACGGTTCTTCTCTAAACACATCCAGAGAAGCACCCGAGAGGTGACCATTATCTATCATATTCATAAGGTCATGTTCAACCAGGTGCTCACCCCGCGCGACATTTATCACATAGGAGCCTTCAGGCAACATATCAAAAAGATCAGCATTGAGTATATTCTCAGTATCTTCAGTTAAAGGTAATAAACAAACCAGAATTTCTGAATTCTGCAAAAATTCTTCGAGCTGGTCTTTCCCATGGAAATTGGTTACATTATCACAACTTTTCTGGGTTCTGGACCATCCATATACTTTGAAAAAATTCTTATGAAGCTTATCTGCGACTGCATTACCTAGCACACCAAGGCCCATAATTCCCACCTTTGTATCCTGAGGTCTTTTGTATTGAAATTTGTCCCAGTCTTTTTCTTTCTGGCATTTTACGTAATGGTGCAAACCTCGAATGTGATTCATTACCTGGCTTAATACAAAATCACCCATATCTTCGGTAAGGGTATCATCTACAACCTTAGTTATTTTTACTCCATCTGGCAAGGCATTGTCACTTATAATATGATCTACACCCGCACCCATACTGGCGATCACTTTCAAATTCGGATAATTTTTAAACAAGCCTCTTGGGTGATTCCACGTAAGGGCAAATTCTACTTCTTCCTGATCATGGTCTTCGGGATATACATAGATATTCATCCCCGGATGCTGATTTTGTAATGCTTTTACCCAACTCTCCGGATCTCTCCCCGGACATACAATTAAAACTGACATAAATTTTTCTTTTTCATTTAACTTACAAAGGCGCTGTACCCTGTTATGGCGCGCCCTACAATAAGTGAATTGATTTCTTTTGTTCCTTCATAACTATAAATGGCTTCCGCATCGGCTACAAACCTGGCCACATCGTATTCTAATAATATTCCATTCCCGCCCAGAACTTCTCTGGCGCGACTAACAACATCCCTCATACGCATACTGCAATATACTTTGGCAAGACTGGCATGCTCATCTGTGAGCATATTTTCATCCTGCATTTCTGATAGCCTGAAGCATAAGGTTTGCATTGAGGTTAGGTTTGAAAGCATTTCTACCAGGTGGTCCTGTATAAGCTGGAAGGAGGCGATAGGCCTGCCAAATTGCTCTCTTTTTTTTGTGTATTTCAATGCGCTTTCATAGGCTCCTCTTGCACATCCCACGGCCTGCCAGGCTACACCTGCTCTGGTCATACGTAATACATTAGCGGTGTCTTTAAAGGAATTTGCGTTTTGGAGCCGGTCTCCTTCAGGGATTTTACAGTCGGTTAAAGTGATAATGGCGTTCTGCACGATTCTGAGGGCCATTTTATCTTTGATCTTTTCGGTTTTAAAACCAGGATTTTCTTTTCGCACTAAAAATCCTTTAACCTGATTAGAATCCAGATCTCTGGCCCAGATTATGGTCACATCGGCAAAAGTTGCATTACCTATCCATTTTTTCTGGCCATTGAGTATCCAGTTCTCACCGTCAAATTTACAGGTGGTTTCCAGTCCACCCGCAACACCAGAACCAACATTGGGTTCAGTAAGTCCAAAGGCGCCAATCTTTTCCATCTTCTGCATTTTAGGAAGCCATTCCTGTTTTTGTTCCTCGCTTCCGCAAAGGTATATGGAGCCCATGGCCAATCCGCTGTGGACACCAAAAAAGGTGGAAATGGAAACATCTACCCTGGCTATTTCCTGCGCTATAATCCCTTCCATTAAAAAAGGAAGATTGGGGCAACCGTATCCTTCGTAAGGAACTCCTACAATATTAAGGTCTCTGAATTTTTTAATGACTTCAAAGGGGAACTGATCTTTTTTCCAGTATTCGTTTACCAAAGGTTTTATTTCATCTTCCATGAAATTGCGAACCTTTAGTTGGATTTCCCGCTGCCTGGCGGTTAATTTAAGATCCAGGTTATAAAAATCTCCATTGATAGGAGGGAGGTCATGCTGGCCTTTTTTCTTCTTTGTTTTTAACATTTTCATCAATCCGGCTAACTGGCGGTCGTCTAATTTCCCTAAGGTCTTCATCGCTTCGGCCAGATCAATTTTTTCATTGATTGTGGCTAATTGATCCATGTCAACCGACTTTAGCAGGTTGATGGTGTTTCTAACTTTTTTAAATAAAGACATAGGAAAACCGGTTGATGAAATTTAAAAGTAGGAATTTATAAAGCTCCCTGCTGTTAAGGTTTTCCGAAGAAATGATAAAAAAAAGCCGCCCGTGGGCAGCTTTAAAATTTTCAATTTGTATTCAATGGGATGGCATCTTTTACCTTGTCTATAAAATCAAGTTTCTCCCAGGTAAATAATTC
>JAHELO010000105.1 GCA_024644145.1 Christiangramia sp. | reverse complement strand
TCTGTTCTTTGGGAACTTTTATCAGATTCCAGAAGGGTGAGAAATGCATTGAGCCCTGTTCCAAAACCAATTTCCAGAATAGAGATCTTTTCTGGTTTATGATTTTTAAGATAAAAGTGCAGCCCCATTTTAAGAAATACATGCTTTGCCTCCTGGACAGCACCATGTTTAGAATGATATTGCTCGTTCCATTGTGGCAGGTGGATCGTATAAGATCCGTCTTCGGTTTTTATTATCTTCCTTTCCAAATTATTCTTTTATAAGAACTCCATCTGCAATAAAACTCATACTTTTTTTGGGTGTAACGATCTCGCTAATTTCCTTTGCTGTTTTTCCTGCATCCTCAGCAAAATGTTTGAGATCTGCTATAGAAGTTTCCTCGATAAAAGCCACTCCCTCCACAATCACCTCTTTTCCCTCTACATCTTTTGGGACAAAGAATGAATAATCCTTGAACTTTATCATAGGGTCTTCTTCTGTTTGTGGAAGCTCCAGGGTCATCCAACATCCTTTCATTTTACATACACTTTTCACAGTTGTAGTAAATTTTACAGCAATAGTATCTCCAACTTTCAACCCGGCATACCTCTGTTTCATTTCTGTAGCTGTAAGACTGTTGTCTGGATTTATCTTTTTCCCATAGTTTTTATATCCCTGTACGTTAGTATGAAGCTGAGAGGAGTTCATCTTCGTCAAACTATTGGTCATATTAACAGAAAACAAACCAAAGAAGAAAAGTGTAATGAAAAGATATTTGGTCATGATAACAAGGTGTTTCAAGGGGTTAAAGCATCAAATTTACCAAAACTTTAGATTTTGATTCTGCTTTTAATTAGGTAAATTTGTAGCTAATCCAATAATTATGAAAAATCTCACGTCAATGATAGATATACAAAAATCGCCCAGTTCCAGAATTAACAGTACCAACTTTAATAATCTTGTATTCGGGCAGGTTTTTACAGATCATATGATGGAGTGTGATTATAAGGATGGACAATGGCAGACTCCGGTGATTAAACCATACGGCCCATTATCTCTTGAACCCTCTGCCAGGGTATTCCATTATGGCCAGGCAGTGTTTGAAGGGATGAAGGCCTATAAAGATGCTAATGATAAGATCTGGCTCTTCCGGCCTGATCAGAACTTTGAAAGAATTAATAAATCCAGTAAACGGCTTGCTATCCCGGAATTCCCTAAAGATTATTTTTTCAATGCCCTCGAGGAGTTACTTAAACTGGATAAAGACTGGATCAAAAAAGGTTTTGGAAATAGTTTATACATAAGGCCTTTTGTGATTGCAACTGAGGCCGGAGTATCTGCATCTGCTGCCAAGGAATATAAATTTATGATAATTTGCTCTCCTGCACAGGCTTATTACAGTGGTGAGGTTCGGGTGAAATTTTCAGAAAAATTCAGCAGAGCGGCAGATGGAGGCGTTGGTTTCGCAAAAGCAGCAGGTAACTATGGGGCTCAATTCTACCCTACTAACCTTGCGAAAGAGGAAGGCTATCAGCAGATCATCTGGACAGACGCAAATACCCATGACTACCTAGAGGAAGCTGGAACTATGAATGTCTTTTTTAGAATTGGTGATAAACTGATTACGGCTCCCACTAACGACAGGATCCTGGACGGAGTAACCCGAAAGAGCGTACTAAGTCTTGCTGAGGAATTTAATATTGAAACTGAGGTAAGAAGAGTAAGTGTTCAGGAAATAATTGAGGCAGCAGAGCGCGGCGAGCTAAAAGAAATGTTTGGTTCTGGTACCGCGACGGTGATAAATCCAATAGCCGGATTCGGTTATAAGGAGAAAAGGTTTGAACTTCCTAAGCTGGAAGATTCTTATGCTAAATTTTTCAAGGACAAATTAATGAAGATACAATACAACGAAGCCGAGGACAAATTTGGCTGGAGGTACGAGGTAAAACAATAAAAACATCTATTATAATCCCGGTTTTTAACCGGGATTTTCTTTTCCTTCTAATACGATATTAACCCCGCAATATTTTTTCAATATCTGGTTTAAAATAATCAGGTCCTTTTAATACTTTACCGTCTTCCCTGTATATTGGCTTCCCATCTTCTCCAAGTTTACTCATATTACTTGATTGTATCTCCTCAAATACTTCCTCTATTTTATGCTGCATCCCGTGTTCAATGATGGTGCCGCACAAAATATACAGCATATCTCCCAGGGCATCTGCTACTTCTACAAGGTCATTATTATTGGCGGCTTCAAGATATTCCTCATTTTCTTCTTTCATGAGATTGAACCTGAGCATATTTTTCGCCGTTCCAAGATCTGCAATTGGCCTTTCATTGATTCCCAAACCAAATCTGGAGTGAAATTCTTTTACCGCAGCAATTCGTTTCTTCATATTATATCAAGCTTAAAAAGTTAACTTTGCATAAAAATAATCAAAAATGTTTTCTACCGGTCAGCTGATTTTTGCAGGTCTTTTCATTATCGCTTTCATCATTATTATGATTTTTAGCTATCGCAAGGATATAAACCTTCATAAGAAATACTATAAGGGAAGCATATATATTCTTCTGGGCTTTATCATTTTTATATTACTTCTATTCTTTATTAAAACAAGGCTTAATCATTAGTTTCATAGGAATTAACTTACGCGCTATTTTTTATATTAGCTATATTAGCACTACTTAATCACATCTAACCATGAAAATTTTTAAATACCTGCTTTTTCTCTTACTCATATTTATAATTGGAGCCTCCATTTATATAGCAACTAAAGACGGGAAGTTTCAGGTAGAGCAGCAGAAAATGATTTACGCTCCACAGGAAGTGGTATTTAATGAAGTGAACGATTTCACCACCTGGCAGAAATGGGAGCCCTGGTCCAGAGAAACTGATGATATGATCATTAACTACGGTGAGAAGACTAGTGGTGAAGGAGCATCCTATTCGTGGAGTAGCGAAAAGATGGGAGAAGGTGAAATAATAACGACAAAGGCAAACCCATATACCAGTTTAGAGCAGAAAATCACATTTAAAACTCCCTTTGGCGAATCTACAAGCGATATATATTGGGAATTTGTTACTAAGGAAGATAGCACTATGGTAACCTGGGGCATGACTGGCGAACAGAATTTCATGGAAAAGGCAGCCTTTATCTTTCAGGAGCAAAGTCTGAATGAAATGATGCAGCCCATGTTTAAAAAAGGGCTGGATAATTTGCAGGAAGTCCTAAAGGAAAAGATGGGCACTTATTCCATAAATATAGATGGGATCACGCAGCATGGTGGTGGATATTATATGTACGTGACCACCGCCAGTAAAATCAGCCAGGTTAGCGAAAGGATGAAAAAAATGATAGAGGAGGTTGAGAATTATATGACAAGGAATAATATAGAACAGGTGGGCAATCCTTTTGTTTTATATAATCAATGGAACGAAGAAGCTGGCACCGCAATTTATTCCGCAGCATTTAGCACCCCCAGCGAGGTAATTACGCCTGCAGAAAGCAATGTGCTAAGCGGTTTTATTCCTAATCAGCGTACTTTAAAAACAACCTTAAAAGGAGACTATAAAAACCTAAAGGAGGCATGGAATACGGCTTATGCATATATTCAGGAAAATGGCCTAAGCGTAGATAATGCAGCCCAGGCTTTTGAAGTATATGTAACCGGCCCGGAAGATAATGCAAATCCCGCCAAATGGATCACCCACATCTATATCCCGCTTAAGACAGAAACATCCCGGTAAATGATAAAAAACCTATTTCTGGTATTTATAGGAGGCGGCCTGGGTAGCAGCCTAAGATTTATAATTAGTAAATACCTGAACGCAGGGCACCTTCTTCCTTATGGTACCTTGCTTGTAAATGTTGCAGGAAGTTTATTGCTAGGCATGATCATAGGATGGGCCCTGAAAACCAACAGCATCAGCAGTCCAGTCAATCTCATGCTGGGTATAGGCTTCTGCGGTGGTTTTACTACTTTCTCCACTTTCTCTTTTGAGAATTATTCACTGATCAAAACGGGTGACTATTTAAGCTTTTCCCTTTATTTCTTCGGAAGTATTTTGCTGGGAATGCTTGCTATTTTAATTGGCATTATGATCTCAAAGTTATTTTAGCCAATTCTAAGAGTAAGAATTTCTAAAAAATACATATCTATAGCCGATTTCGAATGAATAGCTCTGTAGAGGTGTTTCTATATAGTGATATTAAAACGAGAGATATTCTCGCTTCTTCTGTACTTGCAGCTATTTTTTCATTTTGATCAATGTTTATCAAATGATCTTACACCTGCTAAAATTTCTAACTTAAGGTCATTCTCTTTCGGTGGTATTGGGCAGGAATATTTGCCGCTATATGCACAATAAGGATTATAGGCTTTGTTAAAATCTATCGTCACTTCTTTAGTTTCTGGTATCCGAAGATCTATATACCTTCCTCCCCCGTATGTAGATCGTCCATTAGAGAGATCGGTAAAAGGAAGGAAGAGATAATCAAAATATTCAGGGTCCTGCAAGAGTTCCTGATTCTGGTAAACATTTAGTTTAAATTCATCACCTTTTAAATCGAAGTATAATTCTCCATATTTTACATATACAGGTAACCGGTCTGTACTGGTCTTCATAGCAAAAGGAGCTTCTGCCGGGGTTCTCACGAATTCTGCTTTTACAATATATTCAGGATCTATATCAAAAAAATCAAGTCCTCTAAACTCCTTCAGATCTTTCTCATCTAACGGAGATTTTTCAGGATCGGCATACTTGGCATCCAACTCCATTTGAAACTCCTTGGCACTATTCATTAGATCAGTATTCTGAGCAGCTAAATCGAAGCTCACCGATAAGAAAATAAGAAATACATACAGGCTAAGGTATCTTGTCATAATGTTCCTTTTCTTTAGGCTCTCAAAATTAATCAATATAACAGGGAAAAATTAATTTAATTTACCACTGTTATCATCATTCATGAAAAACCTGTTTAAATCTTATTTTGAATCCTTTGGTGGTTTGCGGAAAGAGATCTGGCTATTAGCCTTAATTACTCTTATCAACAGGGCCGGCACGATGGTAATCCCCTTTCTCTCTCTTTATTTAACCAAAAATCGGGGTTTTTCTCTGGAAGAAGTCGGATGGATACTCACATTTTTTGGACTGGGTTCTGTGACCGGCTCATGGCTTGGCGGTAAACTAACCGATAGAATAGGCCACTACAGAACCATGGCGCTAAGTCTCATTGTTTCCTCAGTACTATTCGTGCTCCTACAGTTTCCCGAAAGTTTCTGGCCCATTTGCATCGGCATTTATCTGGTGATGACTGTAGCAGATATCTTTAGACCTGCAGTATTTGTAGCCATAAGCGCCTATAGCAAACCACAGAACAGAACAAGATCTGTAACTTTAATAAGACTTGCCATAAATCTCGGGTTCTCTGCAGGCCCTGCTCTTGGAGGACTTATCATCGCCACTGGTGGATACAGCGGATTATTTTGGGTAGACGGTATTACCTGTTTTGCCGCCGGAATTCTTTTACTGAAATTACTTCATCCCAAAAGATCTGTTCCTGAACCAGAAGATATAATCACTGAGGCGATTTCTGCAATTAAAGACAGGCTTTACCTTGTATTTATATTTGCACTTATGCTCTTTGGTTTCATCTTCATCCAGTATTTCTCTACAATGCCACTATACTATGCCGAAAAACATAGCCTTAATGAGTTTGAGATCGGGCTTTTGCTGGGATTGAATGGACTATTCATCTTCCTTTTCGAGATGCCTCTAATCAAATTTCTGGAAAACAGGAATCATACCGCAACAGGTTATGTGATATTTGGTACCATTCTTACGGGATTCAGCTTCCTGGTTCTAAATCTAACAGACTGGACCGGAATACTCGTTGCAGGTATGCTATTAGCCACCGTAGGAGAAATGATAGGATTCCCGTTTTCGAACAGTTTTGCGCTCAACAGGTCAGACGGTAAGAAAAGAGGATCATATATGGCCCTATACAGTATAGCTTTCTCTGTAAGTCATATTTTCGGGCATAATACAGGAATGCAGCTTATAGATAATTTTGGGTTTGAATTTACTTGGTATACAATGTTTGTCCTCGCGCTATTTGCATGCTCACTCTTATATTTTCT
>JAHELO010000104.1:3621-6130 GCA_024644145.1 Christiangramia sp. | reverse complement strand
CGGTAGAGAGAGGATTTATGATCTTAAATTTATTAGGTGCTTCCGCCTACCTGGTGACAGCACTAAGCTGTTATTTATTCGGAAAAATAAATTCTTAGGTGTTCTAATCGGTTATTATTTCACCGTCTAACATGGTAAGTTTCCGGTCTGCCATATCTGCAAGTTCCTCATTATGTGTAACAATAACGAAGGTCTGTTGAAATTCATCCCGGAGCCTGAAGAATAATTTGTGAAGATTTTCTGCCGATTCACTATCCAGATTACCTGAAGGTTCATCTGCAAAAATCACGGCGGGTTGATTTATCAAGCTTCTGGCAACAGCTATTCTTTGTTGTTCACCACCACTTAATTCACCAGGTTTATGAGATGCTCTGTTTTCCAGGCCTAGGAAACTAAGCAGCTCCATAGCTCTTTTTTCAGCATCTTTGCGGGGTGTTTTATGAATGAATGCAGGAATACAGATGTTTTCCAGGGCTGTAAACTCCGGTAATAACTGATGAAACTGAAAAATAAAACCTATATGTTTATTCCTGAACTTAGAAAGTTCCCGGGACTTTAATCCATAGATATTGGTGCCGTTTATTTCCAGATGAGAGTTTTTCTTTTTAGCCGGTTTGTCTAAAGTGCCCAGGATCTGTAGTAAAGTCGTCTTACCGGCTCCCGAGGCGCCTACAATAGATACTATTTCACTCTTTTTAATATGGAGATCTACAGATTTTAATACGTGCAGGTCTCCGTAATATTTATGAATGTTCTTCGCTATGATCATCTGGGAAAAATAAGTGCTCCGAAAATAGCCAAATTAGCAATATTCCCAAAGTTTAGCCATGCATTAAGTTCTTAATATTATTAAAGTCTATATAATACACTACCCGAAGGCTAAGATTGTGACGTGCAGGTCGGGAAAAAAGATTGTCAAGAGATTCATTGAATCCAAGATAGCTTAACTTATCCTCGTTAAATATTGAATTGCGATAAAGTAGCACTGCTTCACTTCCTGGAGCAAATTGCCATCTATAGCTTAGATCCAGATTCCAGATGTTGAAATTAGCATCAGGATTATTCTGAGAGTCTACTTCATAATTAATATTCGCAAGGCCACCGTCATTTTCAAGTTCAAAAAATTCCTCTCTTGCAAAGTTCGCGGTAGACCAGAAATGTCTGAAACTTAAATTCAACCCCTGTTTAGTATTGAAATTATAATTTGCTTTTAAAGAGTTTTCCAGGCTTTTCTGATCTCTGATCCCAAATATTATTCTCTTATCAGCTCTTTTCACAAAACTTGGCCGGTCATCCTGGTAAGCAGATTCAAATTCGTAAACCATATTGAAATGTTCATTGAATCTAAATCTTGGTTCAATACTAAAACTTAGGTAACTATGAGGCGAATCGAAATAGTCGTTATAATTAAACCTTATATCATAAGCAAATCGTTTTCGATAATCTGAGGATACAAAGAAATTCAGATCCCCAAAAGGTTCATATGTGATAAAAGTGTTTTCGGCCCGCGTTTCGAAGAAATCACGAAATTCTGAATTGATACCCAGCGAACCTCCAAATGCAAACCTTTTCCTGGTCATAGCAAAGAAATCTCCGCCAAACGCCGTATTTACAGTAATATCTGGTTTGTATCTTCTAAGATGCTGCCCGTAGATACTTATCTGATATCTGTTATAAATACCTTTGGGTTCAAAAATCTGGTAAGAAGTTTTCCAGTAGAAATTATTGTAATTATTAATGAAGTTGATTCCCAGGTCATTGATATTATAGGTTTCATTGGCAAATTCATGTGCTACCTTATATCTAATCTTTCCTTTTGTTCTTTTAACTGACAGTTCTGAGGCAAAACCGGTTAAATTTTGCTCCGGTATATTCACATTGCTCATTTTTGCTTCACCGGCGATATTAAAGGAATTCGTTTTATTGTAGATGTCAAATAACAAAGCTGAGACATTGCCATCTCTAAAATGTCCGTTCCTTGTAACATTGGTGTTAATAAGAGTCAAGGACGAATTTTTGTTAAAACGCTGATCCAACACCAGGATATTGTAGTTGGCCGTAGACTCCGTGGTCTTTCTCCTTGTGGCTCCAGTAATTGTATCACGATACACAGCTTCTTCCTTATCTGTTACCGCATTAAAAAATCCAATTCCTAGACCCCTGTCTGTTCTTCCCGATACTTTTAGGGCATTCAAAAGGTCTGCTCTTTCAGGATTCTCAATGAGTTCTTCATTTTCCAACAGGCCTGTTTGTGCATTGTTAAAACCTAAAGGTCTGCTTCCAACCCTTCTGGAATAAAAGAGATTTCCTTTGTTAAAAAGTTCAGTCCCTTCGGTGAAAAAAGCCCGGTTTTCGCCAAACACCTGTTCAAACGGGCCCAGATTAAGTTCTACTTCGTCATAAGCTGTTTGTCCAAAATCGGGGACCAGCGTCATATCTAATGTGAAAGAATCATTTATGCCGTATTTAAGGTCCAGGCCGGCATTGAAATTCACGTTTATATTATCGG
>JAHELO010000104.1:0-3611 GCA_024644145.1 Christiangramia sp. | reverse complement strand
ATCAGCGGCCACAGATGTGTATGGATAAAGGCTAAGTCTCACGGGTGGATCTATATTCTGTATGCCTTTCAATAAACCCGTATACTGTGTAGATTCTCCAACAGTTTTATCTATATAATTCCAAACATAGGTTGAATTTAAATGGGTTATTTCTCTAGCAAACTGAATTCCCCACAGCTGTTCTGGCTTTTCAGGAAACCTAAGAGCAGAATAAGGAATTTTGATCTCCACATACCAGCCATCTTTATCCTGGGATACGCCAGATTCCCAAACTACATTATAATCGTAATCTTGGTTAGTACCACTGATGCGGGCATCTGCCTGGGTTCCTGAAGAAGTTACCACGAAACGGGTTTGATTCTCTCCATCGTCATACGTATTCAGGTCTACAAGAAAGAATTCAGATTGATTTATATTATCGCGTTGAGTCAATTGCCGCAGGATCTTTTCCGGCTTTTCTTCAAGGAGGGTTGCTGCGATATAGATCGCAACATCATCATATACAATTTTAATACTGGTTTCGTGAGAAGATGGTATTGGCTCCCCATCTCCAGGTTCCAGCATCACGAAGTTTGATGAAGACTCCGCCTGCTTCCATATTTCATCTGTAAGATTACCATCAATTTTTGGTGCATTTACAATCCTTTTGGTTTCATATATTCTTCGGTTATGTAATTCAGATTGAGAATAAGTGCGTGTGAATGAAAGGAGGAAAATTAGGACCAGGAAATTATGATTCGGCATTGATAATGGGATTGTGGTATGGAAATCGATCAAATGTATTACTGTTATTGGGATTAGGCAAAATAAATCTCTAAATTGAAGTTAAACACATGTCCTTTTGTTTATTTATAATTTAATTTTGATAAACAAAATTATTAGTTATTGTATGGATAAGGAAAAATTGGAAAAGGCAACTCTTGCCGGTGGATGTTTCTGGTGTACCGAAGCAGTATTTCAGAGACTGGAAGGCGTGGAAAATGTGATCTCGGGATTCACAGGAGGAACTATAAAAAATCCGGCCTACAGAGAGATCATTACCGGGAGAACTGGTCATGCTGAAGCTGTACAGATCGATTTTGACCCTGAAGTTATAAAGTTTGAGGAATTGCTGCTTGTTTTTTTTGCCACCCATGATCCTACAACTCTTAATAAACAACAGAATGACATTGGGACCCAATATAGAAGTGGGATCTTCTACCATGACGAAAAGCAAAGGCAAACGGCCGAAAAGATAATTACCTTACTTGAGCAGGAGAAATCTTTTGAAGATCCAATTGTTACCGAGATCACAGAAGTTTCTGCTTTTTACCCGGCAGAGGCCGAGCACCAGGATTTTTATAACCAACACCGGCAGCAACCATATTGTCAGTATATTATCGATCCTAAGATCACGAAATTAAAAAAGCTGTTCCAAGATAAACTGAAACAAAGAAATTAAGATGTCTTATAAGTATTTTGAAGAATATAATGAAAAAGCTACCAATAGCTTAAAAGAAAATTTTCATGAAATAATAAAAGCTGTTGGAGAAGATCCTGATAGGCAGGGAGTATATAAAACTCCGGAAAGAGCGGCTAAAGCGATGCAGTTTCTTACCCAGGGTTATTCTATGGATGCTGAAAAAATTCTTAAGAAAGCTGTTTTTGAAGAAACTTATGATGAAATGGTGGTGGTAAAAGATATAGAGTTATACTCTTTATGTGAGCACCATATGCTACCCTTTTTTGGTAAAGCCCATATTGCCTATATTCCAAATGGTAAGATTGTTGGATTGAGCAAACTACCCAGGGTTGTAGACGTGTTTGCAAGAAGACTGCAGGTGCAGGAGCGGTTAACCAATGATATTCTGGAATGTCTGAACAAAACTCTTAAACCCCAGGGGGTAGCTGTGGTTATAGAAGCCGTGCATTTATGTATGATGATGAGGGGAGTTCAAAAACAGAACAGCGCAACCACCACATCAGGATTTCGCGGTCAATTCAAAGAAATAGAAACCCGTAATGAATTTCTTAAACTCATCAGCTCAGATCTAAAATAAGTATATTGGCACCTTTTTTGATTTCCTAAGTCTAAAATCAGGAAAAATGAAATTATTAAAAGATAAACTATTTATAAAAGGTCTGGCATATGACCTGGCAGGTATGGCAACCGTTGCTATACCAATCATAGGTCCTTTTTTGGATTTGCTCTGGGCTCCATATGCTGCAAAAAAAATGAGTGAGATGTATCCCGGGAGAAAAGGAAAATTAGCTTCAGCACTCGTGTTCTTGGAAGAGATCCTTCCCGGGACAGATGTTATTCCAACTTTCACCTTGATGTATCTATATACCCATGTCTGGAAGAAAACGCCGTCAAAAGCACAGATTATCGAAGTAGAAAGCTATTAATGTTTGATTAATTAGTTGAAAAAAGGCTGCCTGGAAATAGGCAGCCTTTTTTTTAAAAGCTAAGTAAAGCAGAAACCATAATATTCCTGCCTAAGTTCGGGATCCCGTCTGGTTTTAATCTTGACAGATGCGAGATATAGGTTTTATTGGTCAGGTTGGTCCCGCTTACACTTAATTCCAGTGCGGTACTATCAAAATTAACCGAAGTTCCCACTCCTGCACCTAGTAAGCCATAGCCTTTAGTACTGGTTTCAAACCTTCCAGGATGTTGCTTGTCAAAGAAATTTTTAAGCCTTATAAAAGCATATTTCTGAGTAAATCTTTTTCCTTCTTCAAACTCAACTCTGAAGGTGTTGGTAATAGAATTGGCGGGGATCAATGGAAGATATTCATTGTTCTTCAACTTACCGGTCACGGTTTCGAAATTTGTTTCCAGGTGTAACCAATCCAGAGGATGCGGGTGTAAGTGAAATCCAATTTCACCGCCATATAAAATGGCATCTGCCTGAATATATTCGTATACCGGATCATTCTCTATCATTTCTCCGGATGGATCTATATAAATATAATTACCAACTGAATTATGAAACGCATTCACAAAAGCCTCAAAATGTTGATTTCTCCATTCCAGCGCAAGGTCCAGCTGAAGATTTTGTTCATTTTCAAGATCAGGATTTCCAATTTCATATCTGTTAGCTCCGTGGTGTGCACCATTAGAAGTAAGTTCAGAAAGATTGGGAGCCCTGAATCCGCTGGCGAGATTTAATCGTGCAATAAATTTCTGGTCTATATGAAACTTGGTGCCCAATGCCCCATTAATACTGTTAAAACTCCTGTTGATGGCGTTTATAACATCACCGTCTTCTGCGGTAAAGGGGTCACTTTCTATAGTACGCCTATCAAATCGTAATCCACCCTGGAAATCCCACTTTTCTAGGTGATAATGGGTGGTTGCATAGAATCCAAAATCTACTGTTTGAGAATTTGGGATAAGCTGTTCTTCACCAAAATTGCTGTTAGTCTGATACATTCCCTGCAGCCCCGCGATTGTTTCAAATTTCCCTAGTTTAGGCAGATTATATTTAAAATTATAATTCAAGGTTTCCAAATGCATCTCTAAAGCAGGCTCGGCCCCATGTGCATCATGTTCCGCTTCGGTTTCTTCTTCTTCCTCTTCATGCTCTTCAAATTCTTTACGATCGTTAAACTGATAACCAATTTTA
>JAHELO010000103.1 GCA_024644145.1 Christiangramia sp. | reverse complement strand
TGAAAAAGTAACAAGGAGCGACGAAAAAAAATCAATATTCGGTCTCGAGGTAAATGGCCCGGTCTTTTTTACCTCGGTGATTATAATCGCGCTGAGTATTGTTTTAACACTGGTATTCAAGGAAGGAGCTGAATCCTTCTTTCAGGATCTACAAACAGGAGTGGCAACCAATGCAGACTGGTTCTTTATCCTGGCAATAAATATATTCCTTATCTTTCTCATATACCTTGCATTTAGCAAGTTTGGGAATCTAAAAATAGGCGGGCAAAATGCAAAAACTGAATTCAAGACATTGTCATGGTTCGCTATGTTGTTTAGCGCTGGGATGGGTATTGGATTGTTGTTTTTTGGCGTAGGTGAACCTGTAATGCATTTCAATAACCCACCCATGGCCGAGGCAGGAACAGCCGCCGCCGCCTCTGAAGCCATGAACTTCACATTCTTACACTGGGGTTTTCATGCTTGGGCCGTTTATGCCCTTGTTGGATTATCCCTAGCTTATTTTACCTATTCGCGCGGGTTACCCCTAACTATAAGATCTATTTTCTACCCGTTTTTAGGTGACCGTATTTACGGAAAGACCGGGGACATCATAGATATTTTCGCTGTCCTAGCCACCCTTTTTGGCCTTGCCACCTCGCTCGGCTTTGGGGTGCAACAGATCGCATCGGGTCTAAATCACCTTTTTGGTATATCATCTGGAATTACCACACAGGTCCTGCTTATTGCCGGAGTAACCCTTATCGCCACCGCCTCTGTGGTACTGGGTGTAGATAAAGGGGTAAAAGTTTTGAGCGAATGGAATATGAGGATTGCAGTAGTTCTATTGATCCTTGCGCTCGTCCTGGGACCCACTATCTTTATCTTCAGGTCTTTTGTTGAAAATACCGGAAGCTATCTGTTCAATTTTCTGGAGCTATCAACCTGGAGCGAAACCTATAATAATGGTACATGGCAGAATAGCTGGACAGTATTCTATTGGGGCTGGTGGATTGGCTGGTCTCCGTTTGTTGGAATGTTCATAGCCCGTATCTCTAAAGGAAGAACCATCAGAGAATTTATTTTAGGAGTACTACTAGTACCTTCCCTGGTAACCTTTTTCTGGATGTCGGCTTTTGGTAGTACTGCAATTCAGCAAATAATGGGTGGAAATGAAATTCTAAGTCAGGCGGTGAATAATGATATTGCTACTGCCCTGTTCGTTTTTTTCCAGGATTATCCGCTGGCTATGGTTATTAATATTGTAGCCATCATTCTGATTGCCGGTTTCTTTATCACATCTTCAGATTCAGGCTCACTGGTAATAGACAGCCTAACTTCTGGTGGAAAAATAGACGCCCCTGTGGGACAGCGAATTTTCTGGGCAGTTACTGAAGGTACTGTTGCAGCGGTTCTTTTAATTGGTGGAGGCCTCCAGGCCTTGCAAACAGCCACAATAGTCACGGGGCTGCCTTTCGCGGTTATATTATTAATCATGTGTTATTCCCTGTATAAAGGATTGAATGAAGACCTTAAAAAAATGGAAGAAAAACGATCTCAGAAACAACTGGATAATTATGAGCAGATCGTAACCGAGATCGTGAAAAAAAGAAATGTAACTGTAGCTAGCAAAAAAGAAGACCAATGAAAACCCTAAAGAACATCCTGATTGCCCTCGACCTCTCTGATATTGATAAGGATCTTATTAAATATGCATCCTTCCTTTCTGAACAGTTAGATATAGAAAAAGTCTTCTTCGTGCATAATATTAAGAAGTATGAGATCTCCGATCTCTTTTCTGAACAGATGCGGGATTTAGATCTGGATAAATTAATCAGCGATGAGATCGATGAACTGGTAAGTGAAAATTTTACTTCAGAAACCGAAAAAAAAGTATTGATCTCAGAGGATCCCTATACTGAATCGCTGATAAATTATATCGCCAACAAATATCAGATAGACCTGGTTTTGGTTGGAAATAAGAACAATCATATAGGAACCGGGATTGTATCTGATAAATTGATGAGAATCCTGAAATGTGATATTCTGGCAATCCCGAAAAATGCACGTACCGGCCTGAACAATATCTGGACAGGTACCGACTTTTCCAAGGAATCCAGGAAAGTATTCCAGCTTACAGATATTTTAAAGGCAAAAAGCGGTGCCAGAATTACCGCTGCCCATATTTATAACGTCCCTATCCAGTTCGCTCCTTATCTGGACAAGGAAGATATGGTACCCAAAATTGAGAAACACAGTGAAGAAAAGTTTCAGAAATTTTTATCCAGGTATAATATCGAAGGTGTGGAAACACGCAATATTAGAGGCAGAGATTCTAGCGTGTCTGAAAAGCTGGCACAGGAAGCAGAAAAAGCGGGAGCAGACCTACTGGTAGTAGCAGATAAAGGCGGTAATGTATTTTCTTCGCTCCTGGTTGGTAGTGTAACCAATGACCTTTTCAATTCCAATTTACATCTGCCTCTCTGGGTTGTTAAATGATGTAATTATTTGATTTCTGCATATGACCCAATTAACAATACTTAATACTTTCTTATAAATGGTTTAATTATTTTAAACAATTGTTAATCAGCTACCTTAATACCTGCTTTCTATCTAACTTAGGTGTACTAACTAAAATCAAATAGAAAGATGAAAGACCAACTGGAAAATTTTGCAGATCAGGTTGCCAATTTTTTACCCGATTTACTGGGAGCTTTATTGGTATTACTGGTAGGCTGGTTAATAGCAAAAGGAATCAAATCTCTGATCGTTCGATTATTAAAAAAGACGAACTGGGATGAAAAAGTTTTTGGCAGAAGCGATGTGGGAGATACCAATGTCTTTCTTGCCAATATAGTGTACTACGTGATCATGATCGTAGTAATTTTAGTTGTCCTCGAGATCCTGGGCGTGGAGCAGGTATTAAGACCATTAGAAGATATGGTTGGAGAATTCCTGAGTTTTATTCCTAACCTCATCGGTGCCATTCTTATAGGTTTTATTGGCTATATCCTGGCAAAGTTTGTATCCAACCTCATTGGAATTAGCGGAAGTTTTCTCGATAGATGGATAGATAAGACGGGATTTAAGGATACTTCCAAAGTTATCGATATCCTTAAAAAAGTTGTATTTATCATCATTTTTATTCCTTTCTTAATACAGGCGTTCAACGCCCTGCAGCTGGAAGCCATTTCACAACCGGCAAATGACATACTCTATGATTTTACCGCCATGATCGGCAACATCATCATAGCAGGTTTAATTCTGGCAATCTTTATCTGGGGAGGAAAATATCTCGCCAATTTTCTTGAGGATCTATTCAGAGGAATGGGCTTAGATCGTGCCGCAGAGAAGATACAGATCCATAATATGATAGGTGCAAACCAGTCACTATCCAAGATCATTGCTAATCTGATTTATTTCTTCCTGGTTTTCTTTGGTATCATTACTGCCGTTGAATTACTAGGTCTTGATCAACTGACTCAAACCCTGGATCAGATACTTGAAATCACGGGACAAATCTTATTTGGATTGCTCATTCTGGCGGTTGGTAATTATATTTCTTTACTTATTTATAATACCATGGCCAAGTCCCGTAACAATACGTTTATAGCAAGTGTTGTAAGATGGGCTTCCCTTGCGTTATTCCTGGCCATTGCACTAAGAACGATGGGTATTGCCAATGAAATTGTAGAACTGGCCTTTGGTTTAATTTTAGGAGCCATTGCTGTAGCTGTGGCACTAAGTTATGGTCTTGGTGGCCGCGATGCTGCCGGCGAGCATTTTAGAGAGATCATTCAAAAATTTAAAGAAGATAAATCTATTAAATCTAAAGAGCCTGATTCCGGCATGACTCAAAATAAACCCAATCATCCTGGTAAACCCGGGCGTGATGTGAATGATCCCGCGAATCCAAACAACCCTGAGGGATCTATAGATCCTAGAGATCCCCGCAACCCGGAAGATCCTAATAAACCTGAAGATCCAAACGGTCCCCGACTGGATCTGTAAAAATTAAAGCCCTGCAAAATGCAGGGCTTTTTTTTATCATTTAATTTCTATAAATTTACTTTGTATTTCAAAGTACTTTAAAATGGAAAATGAAAGATATTTAAAGGATCTTAGCGAGATCAAGAATATGATGAGCCGTTCCTCAAAGTTTATTTCCTTAAGCGGACTGGCAGGAGTTTTCGCGGGTGGTTATGCTCTTATGGGGGCTATAATTGCAATGTGGCTGCTCGAAGGGAACGTATCTCCCTTCAGCCTTCCTGATCTTTCCGGAAGTGTAAATTTCTTGAGTTCTAGCATTATAACCTCGTTAGTTCTAATCGCCATTATAGTCCTGGTTCTCGCTATTGGTACAGCAGTCTATCTTACTACACGCAAAGCCCATAAAAATGAACAGCAGATCTGGGATACCACTTCAAGAAGGCTAATCATCAATTTTTTTGCCCCACTATTTGCAGGCGGGATCTTTTGCCTTGTGCTTTTGCAATATGGTCTTATTGGTTTAATTGCGCCAAGTATGTTATTATTTTATGGCCTTGCCCTGGTACATGCTAGTAAATATACTTTTGGTGATCTTAAAAGCCTTGGTTATGCCATTGTGACACTAGGCCTTATAGCAACGCAGTTTATGGAATACGGACTGTATTTCTGGGCTGTGGGATTTGGTATTTTCCATATTATCTACGGTATCTGGATGTATAATAAGTATGACAGAAATAAGGCTTAATGGAGAACATTATAAGCAATATAAATAAAGCTTTTGACCACCGGGTTCGCCTTGGTATTATGAGTGTACTTATGGTGAATGAATTTGCAGACTTTAAGACCTTGAAAGATTTACTTGGAGCAACAGACGGAAATATAGCAAGCCACACCAAAGCTCTGGAAAAAAAGGGATACATAGTAGTTCAGAAATCATTTATAAATAGAAAACCAAATACCAGGTACCTCACGACAGTTACAGGAAAGAAGGCCTTTAAAAAACACCTGGAGGCATTGGAAAAACTACTTAATACCGATATAATGTTGACCGGAACGGATAAATAATTTTTTCAATCACTTCGAAATTCAAAGTGAATACTAATAGTATAACTAATCAAAAATTTAAATCATGAAAGTATCGCGTTTATTAATTGTCCCTATCATTGTTGGTATTCTATTGCTAATTCCGCTCATAGGTATGCAGTTTAGTGATGAAATCGTTTGGACAACGTCAGATTTTCTGGTTATGGGAATCCTTCTATTGGTTACGGGATTGGCAATAGACCTGGTTCTAAGAAAATTCCCTTCCACTAAATCCCGGGTTATTTTTTGCGGGATTATCCTATTATTTTTCTTCCTGATCTGGGCAGAACTAGCAGTTGGGATTTTCGGAACTCCTTTTGCAGGATCCTAATTAAACCGGTTAATGATGGAATATTTTGTCGGGGAAAAATCAATAGTAAGGCAAATTTGGGGTAAGGCAGATACAATTCTATTCATTTTTGCCGGAGCATCGGCAGAATTCGCTCTTAATAAAGCCGTAGACTGGCTCTTCTATACGGGTAAATTACCTCAGGATCCGCTTGGCAGATTGTTTTCTACAGTAGCCTATGCCCGAAAAATAGTATTTTCAGAAAAACAAGCAGCCATTGCCGCTATTAACACCATCAACACAATTCATCAGGGCGTGGAAACAAAACGAAGAAGTCAGATTCCAGATTGGGCTTATCGCGACGTGCTTTTTATGCTTATAGATTACTCCATACGCGCTTTTGAACTAATGGAGAGACCGCTTTTAGAGAATGAAAAGGTAGAGGTTTTCAAAGTTTTTTCTGAAGTGGGATCAAGAATGAGAATAAGGGGGCTTCCTGAAAATTTTGAAGTTTACGAGAAAATGAGAATTAACCACCTGGAAAATCATCTGAAATACGGAGATTCTACTAAAAAGCTTTACTGCCAGTACCGGAAAAGCCTTGGTAGGATGCGCTATAGATTATTGATAGAAACACAAAGTCTTATCCTTCCTGAGGTAGTGAGAAAACTTCTGAAGCTAAGAGACCTTTCAGTCATGCGGCTTTTAATTCCTCTCTACAAGATAAGTCGTAAATTAGGCATGGATCATTGGTTACGGTCACTCATTCTTCCCGGAAAATTTAAAAAGGAAATTAATACTATGGATTTTGCCCCTGGTTAAAACCCAGGATCC
>JAHELO010000102.1 GCA_024644145.1 Christiangramia sp. | reverse complement strand
GGGTGAATTTATAAGTATTACAGATGAGGATGCCATGAAAGCCGGTCTACAATTGGCTAAACTCGAAGGCATTATTCCCGCTATAGAAACCTCGCACGCTTTGGCAATTTTTGAGACCAGTAAATTCAAGGAGGAAGATATTGTGGTTGTAAACCTTTCTGGACGTGGTGATAAGGACCTTAATACATATATAGATTATTTCAACCTAAAATAAGAATTGACGTTGGGCAGGGTGAAACCTGCAATTTCAGCTTGATCCAGCACCTGAGAATACGAAGCTCACAATGAAAGAAAATTTAATATGAATAGAATTACCAGGAAATTACAGGAAGAACAAAAACTGCTTTCAATATATTTTACAGCCGGGTATCCAGATCTTGAAGATACCGTAAAGATCATAGTTGATCTGGAAAAAAGTGGTGTGGATTTTATTGAGATCGGACTCCCTTTCAGCGATCCATTAGCCGACGGTCCTACGATACAGGAAAGTTCCACAAAGGCTTTGAAGAATGGGATGACGACTTCCAGATTATTTGAGCAGTTAGGAGGGATTCGTAAAAAAGTAGAGATACCTCTTATCATCATGGGGTATTTTAATCCCATCCTTCAATTTGGTGTAGAAGAATTCTGCAAAAAATGTAAGGAGGCTGGTATAGATGGGTTGATTATCCCAGATCTACCGGTAGAGGTCTATAATGACCAGTATAAGGTTCTATTTGAGAAATACGGCCTGATTAATATCTTTCTAATCACTCCGCAAACTTCAGACGAGCGCATAAAATTCATCGATTCAGTTTCAAACGGATTTATCTATATGGTAAGTAGTGCCAGCGTAACAGGGTCTACAAGCGGCTTCGGAAAGGATACCCGTGCTTACTTTAAAAGGATACATGACCTGGACCTTCAAAATCCACAGATCGTTGGCTTCGGTATTAAAGATGAAGAAACTTTTAATCAGGCTACCCAATTCGCCCGCGGAGCAATAATTGGGAGCGCATTCATAAAACACCTCAACCAGGATGGAACTGGGAATATCGCCGGATTCATTAAAAACGTTAAAGCTTTAACCTAATTGTAACAGGGCTTTAGCAGCTTTTTAGGCTTATCCTTTTTATCTTAGATAACGAATCATAAAATTAAAGTTATGGGAGGACCTATTGAAGATAAACACAGAGAAAGAAGTAAGGATCAAAAGAATCCTACAAACCCAACAGGAAATAGAAATGAAGAAACTAATAAGGTTGATATAGATGAAAAGACCATCAAGGATCAACAAAATAAAAAGTAGTTCTACTCCATGGGAAAAGGCGATAAAAAAACCAAAAGAGGAAAAATTGCTATTGGCACCAGCGGTAAATTAAGACCTAAACGTAAAAAATTCAGGATCAAACCTACAACGCTGGCGAATCAGGATAAGAAAGAATTGCAATGACCTAGAAAAAATCTTTATACTGAAGAACCCTGAAATCAAGCGTATTGAATTTAGGGTTTTTCTTTTTTATCTCTTTATATAATGGGGAGCTTCCTACCGCTATATTTGCCGCACCAGATGGAGCTATCAAAGAAACAGTCTTTATAAGCCTGCCCTCGAATATAAACTGATGTATGCGGGGAGATTTAGAAGAAACCACCTTCAACCGGATATCCTGGTTTGCTTCCTTAAGGTATTTCCTGAAAAAATATTCTGGTCCATTCTTGGAGTTCCCACCCGTAAACAATAAGGTTTCTATTTTAGGATAATCTTTCAAAACCCTTATCATATCCCGCAGTTCAACCTTCTGCATCCCAATATCTGAAGCATCTATCTTCTCCCTCCTGCTGCTTTCTACCACATCGCAAATGCCAATCCCCCGCTGTCGAAGAAAGTCCTTTCGTTGTTTTACAGCTTCTTCTGTATTCTCGAATTTCAAGCCCAAATCAAAGATTCGATCCAGTATTAACCATAACTGACCATCACCGCTCCCATAACAGAAATCTACATCATCCTCCCGTAATTCCCTCTTGGTGAATCTGGGTGGTGGTAAGGTTCCCACTATCAATTTGGTAGCATTTTCGGGAATAAAAGGCTTATAAGGATGGGTATGATGAAATAATTCCAAAACAACAGTCTTAAATTATTGATTTAGCAACCAGCTGGTAAAATACGCTTTATTATTCGTTCACTTTTCCGCAGCAAATGGATCCGAAATTCAGGATTTCGTCGTGGCTTTAACGAATAAATGTTGGTTCAAACTCAGTCTTCGTATGTTCCTCGCTGTAGCGATAATCATCATAATCAAAGCCCTTAATATCGTCCAGGCTTTTACAATTATTATCGATTGCAAAGCGTGCCATGGAACCACGTGCTTTTTTTGCGAAGAAACTAATAATCTTTAATTTCCCATTTTTATAATCTTTAAAGACCGGTGAGATCACAGGAACCTTTAATTTCCTGGAATCAACGGCTTTAAAATATTCATTACTGGCAAGATTTAAAAATAACTCATCTTCTTCGAGTTCATTATTTAGAAAGTCGGTTACTTTTTGCTTCCACACTCCATAAAGATCCTTTTTCCTTTCTATCCCTATAGCAGTTCCCATTTCCAGGCGATAAGGTTGTATTAGGTCCAACGGTCTTAAAACCCCGTACATACCAGAAAGTATTCTTAAGGTATCCTGAACCATGTCAAGTTTATCTGCGGGAATGCTATATGCATCCAAACCGGTGTAAACATCACCGTTAAAAGCATACATCGCAGGACGGGAGTTATTCTTATCATGTTCTTCCTGGAATTCCTGATAGCGTGTATAATTGAGATCGGCAAGCTTATCACTAATATCCATCAGCCGGGATATCTCCTTTTTGCTCTGTCTCGAAAGTTTACGGTTTATCTTTACCGCGGTAATTAAAAATTCAGGCTGCGTGCCTCTGGTTGTAGGTAATTTTGATTCATAATCCAGCGTCTTTGCCGGCGAAACAACAATTTTCATTTCTTTTCGGTTAATTTTTGATCAAAGATAACCCATCAGTTCCAAAACCGAAAAATCCCAGAAATTTGTTTCTTATGAATCAATAGAAGCCATTTATGTTATAGATCTTCCAGCTGATTTTTTGCATACCCACGCCACTTTTCTATACAATCTGCCATATCCTGCGGAATCTCTGAATTAAAACTCATCCATTCTCCCGAGTTAGGATGTTTAAAGCCAAGTGTTTTTGCATGCAGCGCCTGTCTAGGAAGTATCTTAAAACAATTATCTACGAACTGTTTATACTTTGTAAATGTAGTTCCTTTAAGAATTTTGTCTCCACCGTATCGCTCGTCGTTAAATAGCGTGTGCCCTATATGTTTCATATGCACCCTGATTTGATGCGTTCTGCCGGTTTCAAGTCTGCAAGACACAAGGGTCACATATCCAAGTCGCTCTAATACCTTAAAGTGTGTTACTGCAGGTTTACCATTATCTGCATCATCTCCCAGATACACCATATTCTGAAGGCGGTTCTTTGGATTTCTGCCAATATTACCTTCAATGGTACCTTCATCTTCTTCCATATTTCCCCATGCAATGGCGACGTATTCGCGCTCACTGGTTTTATCGAAGAATTGCTTCGAAAGATGTGCCATGGCCTCCTCGGTCTTAGCGATCACTAACAGGCCGCTGGTATCTTTATCTATTCTGTGAACAAGACCCGGGCGATCACTACTATTATTAGGCAAATTATCAAAATGATGCACCAGGGCATTTATTAATGTACCACTATAATTCCCGTGACCTGGATGCACAACCATGCCAGCCGGTTTATTAACCACCAGCAGCACCTCATCTTCGTATACAATATCGAGTGGTATATCTTCAGGAACTAACAGATATTCGTAGGGTGGATGTTCAAACATTACCTGAACGGTATCACCTCCCTTAACTTTATAGTTCTGTTTTACTGTTTCACCATTCACGTAAATATTACCGCTCTTGGCTGCTTTCTGTATCTTATTACGGGTGGCGTTTTCTATGAAGTTCATTAGATATTTGTCTACCCGCAGCGGATTCTGACCTACTTCGGCCACAAATTTATGATGTTCATAAAGACTCTCGTCCTCTTCCTGCTCTTCAATATCTTCCCGTTGGTCTTTTTTAGAATTCATCTATTTCGCTTTCAGTTTCTTCTTCAACATCCAGGGTATCATCCTCTATATTTCTGTATCTCCCACTTCCATCGCCAAGTACCAGGTCTATTTTAGAGGTCTTCATCAGTTTATCCCCCGGCTCTATTAGTTTTCCTTTATAGCGCAGCTCCAGGACAGCATCTTCAGCAATATCGGGTTTATAGGTGATCTCTCCTATATCAAATCCAAGGGCACGAAGTGTAGGCTCTACCTGTCTTCTTGTTTTCCTTATTAGATTATTCGGCACTTCGATCTTCCTGTATCCAGACGGATTCAGCGTTAAGTATATTTTCCGGTCTTCTTTCACAAACTTTCCGGGCGCAGGAACCTGATCGATCACAGAATACCTTGGGAATTCGGGATTAAAATTGGCAGAATCAAGGATCTCATAGTCAAGATCCAATTCATCCAATCGATCTTCTACCTTATCCAAATTCATTTTCGCAAGATCTGGCACCTCAATTCGCTGATCTTGATTTGTGGAATAATCTAGCCATTGCATGGTTAGAAATGATAGCACAACCAATACAACAATTGCAAGCACAAGTTGAATTAAAAAGGTCTTGCTGAAAATAAATCGAAATAATCCCATAGTTTTTAAATAATGGGCAAAGATATAAAACCCTTTGGTTTTGGTGACTGCCCTTTTAAGTGATATTTTTGTTTAACGAGATCTAACCGGACATATTGAATATGAAGAAAAAAATTGCCATTGCCATGGGAGGGTATTCCAGTGAATATCGAATCTCCATTAATAGCGGAAACATAGTTTACAAACATCTGGACCGCGACCTGTATGAACCTTACAGGGTACATATTTTAAAAGGAGAATGGTTTGTAGTAACTGAAGATGACACTCCTTATCCTATTAACAAGAGCAATTTTACGGTTAAGATTAATGATAAGGTGATCCAGTTTGATTGCGTTTTTAATACCATACACGGCACCCCTGGAGAAAATGGCCTGCTCCAGGCATATCTTGAATTGATTGGTATTCCTCAAACCAGTTGTGATTATTACCAATCTGCCCTTACATTTAATAAAAGAGACCTTATTAGTGTTCTGAGACCATACGGGGTAAAGGCGGCAAAAAATTATTTTTTAAATAAAGATCAGGAAATAGACACTAAGGAGATCGTAGATAGCGTAGGCCTCCCCTGTTTCGTAAAGGCAAACCGTGCGGGCAGCAGTTTTGGAGTTACAAAGGTTAAGACCGAAGAAGAACTTATTCCAGCCGCCAGAACAGCATTTACTGAAGATGATGAAGCTATCATAGAATCTTTCCTTGACGGCACTGAAGTTTCTGTGGGAGTGATAACCTACCAGGGAGAAGTTATAGCATTGCCGGTAACTGAAATTGTTCCTGATGGCGAATTTTTTGATTATGCGGCGAAATATCTTGGTAAATCACAGGAAATAACTCCGGCGAGAATTTCTGAAGAAGACACCAAAAAAGTTCAGGATATTGCAATAATGATCTACAGGAAATTAAAAATGAAAGGCTTCTCAAGGTCTGAATTCATATTTCATAAGGGAGAACCACATTTTATCGAGATGAATACGAACCCGGGAATCAGCCAGGCCAGCATTTTACCTCAACAGGCAGAGAAAGCCGGTATAAGCCTGAAGGATCTGTTTAGTAGCGCCGTGGAAGCTGCTCTCCATCAAAAGTGATATTTTCTAATTATCTTTTCATATAAAATAATTAAAACTGCCTGATGAAAAAAGCTGTTTTCCCTGGTTCTTTCGACCCGCTTACCCTGGGACATACCGATATTATAGATCGTGCCCTTCCTTTATTTGACGAAATTATTCTCGCTATCGGTACTAATTCCAGCAAAAAATATATGTTCGATTTAGAAGAGCGTATACATTTCCTGAAAGAAACCTATAAGAACGAGCCAAAGGTAAAAGTAGAAACTTATAAGGGCCTTACTGTCAACTTCTGCAAAGCTCAGGGTGCAGGATTTATTTTGCGAGGCTTAAGAAATGGGCAGGACCTTGAATTTGAAAAAGCGATAGGTCAAACAAATTT
>JAHELO010000101.1 GCA_024644145.1 Christiangramia sp. | reverse complement strand
CTGTATCAAATATTTTTTATTCTTTTGTAAAGCTTTTCAAAGCAGTTTTAGAAAGACATATTTTCCCTTAATTTTTCTCCTTTTCGCCTATAATGAATAGTAGTTTCCAAAAGATTGACCAGGACCTTAAAAATAAGATCATCAGGTCTACACAAATATTCGCGGTCCTTTCCATCACTTTTCTGATATTTCTTCTGCTTTTTAGCGGGGCAGAGGTTTTGCTGAGTATAGTACAACACAGCCTGGAAAATGATATTTTAGAACTTTGGGGATGGAGTAACCTGAATGATCTAAAGTTTTGGTTTGCAATATTACTGCCCGCCTATCTGATATTTTTACCCTTTCATATTGTTTCTTCAAAAATCACTGAATTGATCTTTAAGATCGGTTTTATTGTGTTTTTTACAATACAATTGATGTTGGTGTATTATCATACTGAAACATTAACAATGCTGGGAAGTGATCTCTTTGGTTACTCCCTTAAAGAAATACGGCAAACCGTAGGTTCTTCGGGAATATTAAGTTTTAAAACGGTTTTTCTTTTTATTGTGTTCACAGGGATCTTGGCATTTTCGATATTCTTTTTGTCAAAAAAATTGAGGACCAACAGGATCCTGGCATTTTCGTTGCCTGTTTTGTCTTTGATCCTTATCCTCTCCGGATTTACTGCCAGGACACTGAATCAGGATATTTCAGGTGAATTTAACAGGAGTTTGATAAAGAATAAATCCAGGCATTTCTACCTGTCTGCATACTCATATTTTAACCCTGAAATTTACGAACCTGATATTTATGCGGAAAGTTACCTGGGTGAATACCTCTCAAAATATGCTGAGGCTGAACCCCTGGAATATGTAGATGAATTTAATTATCCTTTCTTAAAAAAGGAATTAAACAGGGATGTACTTTCGCCATTTTTCGAAACATCTGAAAACCAACCTCATGTTGTTTTCATCATTGTAGAGGGTTTAGGTAGAGCATTTAGCAATCGGGGTGCATATTTGGGAAATTTCACACCCTTCCTTGATTCCTTATCCACCCAAAGTCTTTACTGGCCAAACTTTCTTAGTAATGGTGGAAGAACCTTTGCGGTGATACCATCGATATTCGGATCTCTTCCATTCGCCAGGACCGGGTTTATGGAGCTTGATAGGGAAATGCCCGCTCAATTATCATTACTAAATTTATTAGGTAAGAATGGTTATCAAACAAACTTTTATTACGGGGGTAATTCAGAATTTGATAATATGGCCATGTACCTTAGGGAGAATAAAATAGATCGCATTGTAGATGAAAAAGATTTCCCGGATAAATACCAAAAGATTCCTGCTTCCGCTTCTGGTTTTACCTGGGGATACGGAGATAAAGAATTGTTCAGATATTATCTTGAGTCTATCAGAGAACAAAATGGAAAGCCCGGGTTAGACGTGTTGCTTACGGTAAGTATGCATAATCCCTTTCTGATAGATGAAACGGAAAAATTCAATCAGGTTTTTGAAAAGAAGCTTGAAGAGTACGGCTTCAGTGAAGAAAAAAAGAAAAACTATAGAAATTACAGGAAACAATACAGAAGTATCTTATATACAGATGAAGCCTTGAAGAACCTTATTGCAGATTATAAAAAAAGACCAGATTATAAGAACACAATTTTTATAATTACCGGTGACCACAGGATTCCTGAGATACCAATGGCCTCCAAAATAGATCGTTATCACGTTCCTTTTATAATCTTTTCCCCCCTGCTTAAACGCACCGCGGAATTTGAGGCGGTATCCTCACATTTTGATGTTGCACCTAGTCTTCTCAGCTTTATGAAGCATAATTATGGTGTCAAGGCACCGGCTGTAAATAGTTTTGTAGGTAGAGGACTGGATACTACCAGAAGTTTTCAGAATATGCATAGTATTCCGTTGAAACAGACCAAAACAAACCTGATAGATTTTGTACAGGGCGAATATCATCTTAATGGAGAGGAGCTCTTTAAACTAAATTCTAATTTCAGGGAAGAGGCTATAGAAGATAATGTTAAGAAGCAGGAACTACAAAATGCCTTTAATCAATTTCGTAGAAAAAATGCTGAGATCATAAAAGGGAAAAAAATAATCCCGGATAGTATCGCTCAAAAGTATGTGAAATAATCAGGGTATGCTTTCGTGATAATTTTCGAGGATATTGCTTACCAATGGCTTATAGTAATTCCAGAAAAAACTTCCTCGTTCCATTGTATTTCTTTGGTCATAAAAAAAGTTTTTAAATAATCCGATACCTTTAAAATAGGAACTCCAGAGGGGAACAGGATTATCTGAAAAGTCACCGGAGAAATAATAGAATTTGTAATCCTCGGCTACATGAGCGGTAACTGCAGGGAACCTTACTGGAATATTATGCTTGATTAATTCATCCCTGCCTCTTTCATTTAAATCAAGGTTAAAACTCGAGACTATCTCATTTTTGCTTATATCCGGAATCATTATATCGAACCAAAATGGGTATTTGATGCTATCTGGAACGCCATATTGATCCTGGAATTTTTCTGAGGTGATAATAAAAGGCATAGACCTGTTTAAATGCACACCTTTCTCCAGTATAACCACTTCATCCTTATCATTAACAAATGCTATTCCTGATTTTTTAAAAGGCCAGTCCCCCTTATGAGCGTTTTTGTAATTCCTTATAAGCCATCGGGGTATCTCCTTGTTATGATGAATATCCAGATTATTAAAATACCTGGCTGTCCAACCCGTCCACTTTAACTTAAATAATTCCTCAAATTCTGTTCGGTTGTCACTGGCTGTAGGAGAACCAATGGTATTGAATTCGGTTATTATGAGTTTTCTTTTCTCTTTCATTAGGCGGAGTAAGTATATATCCTTATCGCTTAATCCACCATACAGAATGCCTGATCGCTCATTGGTATCCCCATTTTTATACCATTCATTTTTGTAAATTCCATAGGTGTCTGTGAAATAGACCAGGTTCGCATCATTACTTAATTGATTTAGTTTAGAATAACTAAATCTTTCCAGTCCCTTAAGTTGATATTTTTCATTCTTTTTTGGAAAAAAACCAAAATAATCCTCACCAATATCATAACCTTTCTCTGAAGTTTTAGTGTATTTTTCATTCTTAAGGACCCAATTAAGAGAAATGTGCTCCTGAGCTTTATTTGTTAAAACAGTTTTATCTATAATAGCTAAAACCAATTTAGTATTGGGAGTTAAAAGCCAGCCCACCCACATGACAAAGGGAATGGCTATAATAAGAAATACAATTCCTCTGAAAAGTCTCTTTCTCATTTAGAATTTTTTGAAATATCCTACCTGTAAAGAAAACTGGTTGCCTCTGGTTTCCCGGGCGTACTCCTGGTCTTCATATTCAGCACTAATGAAAAAGACATTAGTACTTTTAACGCTCACCCGGTAGCCGAGTGATATATTACTGGATTTCAACTTATAGGTGTTATCTGCGTATAGAACATTGCTGGAATCATCATCTGGTGATATACCGGTTCCAATACCAAAGCTCAAAAAATCGTCTGCTCCTGCAAAGTAATATCTTACATTAAGTGAATAGGAGTGGGAAATGTTAGTATCATCCGGGGTTAAATAAGTTCTGGCATTCAACCAGAAATTACTAATATATTTTCCAACAGAAGCGGTATAAATCCAGGTAGTCTCATCAAAATTCAGCATTCTAAAGCCCACTTCACCTTCGAAAGAGGCGGGGAGATTAGCGTATAGGGAGGCTCCTGCTCGATAATCAGGAAAAATACTGCCGCTGCTGGCAAGACCACCACTTAAATATGCATAAAAAGTATCTGAAATACCGGGGTAAGCTTCTACAACTAATTGGGTGCCATTGGAACCAAACCTATTCGCGTAATTTAATATTCCCATTACAGAACCAATCCCAGTACTCCTGGTATAATCAATAGTTGCTAAATGCCAGGGATCATCAAAGCGTTTGTCAAAATATACATATTCATAATCGGCCCCGATTTGATTTCTGGAAGAAACATTTTTAATGGATTCACCCAGAATCCGGGCTTTGGTTAACTTAGGGTTTATCCTAAGTAATTCATTTACGGTAGAGCTGGCCTCTGTATATTTCTTTAGGTCTTTAAGGACCCTCGCTTTTAATAAAAGCAGGTCCTCAGCTTCCGGGTTCATTTTAATGGCGGTATTTAAAATTTCCAGTGCTTTTTCTGAATTGTCATTCCAGAACTCAAGGTTCGCATACGCCAGGGATGCATCTTCGTAGCCGGGGTTATCACGAAGTACTCTTTCAAATTCCTCACGGGCATCTGAATTTTTATTAGTCCAGGTATAAAGTCTGCCCAGAAATATTCTAACATCGGCATACTCTGGACTCCTTTCCAAAGCTTTCTGGGTGAGCCTGATGGCTTCCGGATAGTTGTCATTATCGAATGCTTCCTTACGGGCCAGCACAAACAATTCATCTGTAGTAAGTTCTTCCTGAGCTGAAAGCGAAATAGATGAAAAAGAAAAGATGAAAAAGAAGATAATAAGGATCTGGGTAATTCTAAATCTCATAAGTAGGGCATGTAACAAATCAGTAATTCTTAAAACGGGTCCTCCCAGCTTGTGTATTACAGTATAAATTTTTTAATAGATCACTAATATTTTAAGAGCACGCAAGATAATAGCTTTAAGGGATTTGTGGTTAATAATGATATAATTTTTGGTTAATTATAAAATAGAAAAAAAGCTAATTAAATCAATCATTTTACTTTATTCTTGCTTGAAATTTAAAGTTACAGGTTTTTCAACTGAATATTAAATTTAAGAAAGGGTATTCTTACAAGGTTTTATAGAAGAGATGGGTAATGTGCAGTTAAATTCCTTAAAAGTGTTGTTTTATAATGATTTTAGTATATTTCAAGGTAAATAAGTTTTAATGAGGAAAGTCCTGGTAATTCAAGAGGATATAATTATTCTTAAGATACTGGAAAGACTTGTAAAGCTTAACAATTATGAATGTAAAGCGATAAAGTCTCTGGATGCTCTAACTATTGAGGATCAGCAAACGAATTATGAATTTATTATAACCGATATATTATTTGAAGGAATTGCCCCTTTACAATTTGTGGCCCAGATCCAGGAAGTCCTGCATCATAACAATCTTTTAATTGTTACCAATATGGGTCAGGATAAGATAAAACAGGAAATTTTCGCCATGCGTGGCGTGACTGGTTTTTATGCGGTTCCAATAGATCTGGATGAAATTGAATCTATTATACAAGCCTATTAATGAATGAAGCAACATTACTTTTCTTCATAACCATCATTTTTTCGGTTCTGGTAATTTATTGGATTTCTATAGCCGTGAGTTTGATTTACCGTAGTCGAAGAAACATAAAATTAAAAAAGATCGAACAGACGTTTGCTGATGTAATAAGCAGGTATCTGTACAACGATACGGTAAACCCTATTTCTATTACAGAGATTAATGAGTCCCTAAAGAACGTTGGAATACGGCCAGGAAATAAAAACAATATTCAGTATCTCATTAGGTTAATGATACGCACTCAACGTAGTATTATTGGCTCCAAGTCTTATAAAGTTCAGGAATTATACTCTCAAATTCCTCCTTACGGAATTTCTATTAAAAAGATCAGCAGCTGGAGCTGGTACCAAAAGGCGAGGGGTATAAGGGAGATCTATGAGATGAACCAGTCGCAATACTTCGATGATATTTTCCGCCTGAGAAACCATAAAAATATCTATGTACGACGCGAGGCGCAAATTGCCCTTGTTGTATTTTTAGGCTGGGAAAGTCTACGGTTTTTACCTTACCTGAAAAGGAAAATGACCTTATGGCAACAAATAAAAATTGTTGAGAAATTATATGATCTGTATCCCAAGCCTGAAATAAAATGGTTGCACCGGGCGTATAAAACCGATAGACTTTTCGGTAAAAAACTCATCATGAGGATCATAAGAAAATATGAGTTACACGCAGAGACCGGTTATATTATAGATAATCTTAATCATGAAGATTATGAGGTGAGGGAAACTGCTATTTACTGTATCCAGACCTTTGCCGTCTCCTCGTCAAAAATGGAGTATATTAAGAATCTATATGATGATATACCAGATGCGACTCAACAGGGACAATTACTTAATTATATTTACGCTAATTCTGAGGTAGATCTTGATTTTTACCTGAGGCAATTATATGGTAGTAACGAAGAGCTTAAA
>JAHELO010000100.1 GCA_024644145.1 Christiangramia sp. | reverse complement strand
CGAGTCGCATAAGATCATGAAAAGGGTGCTTATAGATGAAGACGGCAGTGTAAACCGGGACTGGGAAAAACTGGAATTCGCGGTGAATCATCAGGGAGATCTTACTCAGGCCCAACGAGAAGTAGCACTTACACATACCGCAAGCATTCTGGGACGCACCTTCCACGAGATTACGAAGTTGTACCCAAAATTCTCCACTGCAGATAACCCAGACCGTTTTTTGAGGATTATCTGGTCCCTGGGGAATATGGCTATTCGGGAAGCTGTTAAAAATGAAAAAAGAATAATCACTTTCAGCCCTGTTCTTAGAGAACGCCTGGGCCATCATATTCATGGCGAAATATGGGCAAACGATATTAAAGATTGCCTGATGAAGAAAGGGCTTATGGATAGGCCGGTGCATATTATAAGTGCAAACATGCATAGTGTAATGAACACTTTGTATACACCGTATGCTTTAAAAAATGAGCTAAAGAAGAAAAAAGCTCTTGATATATACGAAGAGTTGAGTGATAGCGGGAATGGTGCCCTGAGAACTAAAGTTAGCAAGGCAGCTTTAGAAAAGGGAATGGTATTTCTGGAAGATAAGAGCGGAACCAATATAGATGTACAGATCTTTGATACAGCAAGGCTTGAAGAAGGTTTCAGCGGAACAAGTTTTCAAAATTTAAAACCTGAGGAAAAACCGGTGATCATAGTAATGGATTATGCATTTGGTGAGCAGGCCTATGAAACAATGGATGAATTACTAAAACCATATAGTTCTGAAGGAAAGGAGATCAAAATGAATGTGAAATCCATTTCTATCATGGGGAAAGCCGGTATCCTGGAAGGTGGCAAGGGAGATATTATGATACCTGATGCGCACCTTTTTGAAGGTACTGCTGATAACTATCCATTTGAAAATCAGTTAAAAAAATCAGATCTTGAGGGTCACGATATTAATGTGGTTGATGGAGCAATGATTACCGTACTTGGAACTTCTCTTCAGAATAAGGATATTCTTAGGTTTTTCCATGATTCTACATGGAATGTGTGCGGGCTGGAAATGGAAGGGGCGCATTATCAAAAAGCCATACAGGCGGCTTCAAGACTTAGAAGAAGTATTTCTGAAGATGTTCGGGTGAGATACGCTTATTATGCCTCAGATAATCCATTGGAAACGGGAAGCACTTTAGCATCTGGTGGTTTAGGTACTTCTGGGGTTAAACCAACCTACCTGATCACCGAGAAGATCCTTGAACAAATTTTCAATGCTTAAAAAGTTGAAATGCAGGTAGAAAAAACACCTTTAAAAGACTGTTACCTTATAAAACCTCAGATCTTTGAAGATCACAGGGGCATCTTCCTGGAAACCTATCATCGTAAACGGTTCGCTGAACTAACCGGGATAGATGCCGAATTTGTCCAGGACAATCAATCTGTATCTTCATTTGGAGTTTTACGAGGCCTGCATTATCAGACAGGAGAATTTGCTCAAACCAAGATAGTAAGGGTTATTTACGGTAAGGTGCTTGATGTTGTAGTAGATCTTAGACCAGAATCTCCAACCTTCAAACAAACTTATTCTACAATTCTTGACGATGAGAATTTAAATGAGTTGTACGTACCTAAAGGTTTCGGACATGGATTTTTAACGCTTTCTGAAAAATCGGTTTTTGCTTATAAATGTGATCAATATTACAAACCAGGTCACGAAGGAGGTATCATTTTTAATGATCCAGAACTTAATATCAACTGGGATTTCCCTGTACGTGAAATGATCCTTTCTAAAAAGGACAAAGAGTTGCCAACGTTTAAGGAAGCTTTTGGATGAAAACTATCTTAGTTACGGGTGCCTCTGGTCAATTAGGTCAATGCTTTCAAAAACTGGCTAAAGAATTCCAGAGTTATAAATTTCTTTTCTGTAGTTCGCGGGAATTAGATATTACCTCTGCCGAAAAGGTTGAAAAATTCTTTAATAACAATAAGATCGATTATTGCATCAACACAGCCGCATATACAAACGTAGAACAGGCAGAAATTGATAAAGAATCTGCATATGCGGTTAATGACATGGGAGCAGGGCATATTGCTCAAGCCTGTAGTAAAAATGGCGTTATTTTATTTCATTTTTCAACAGATTATGTTTTTAACGGAAAATTGAACAGACCCTATAAGGAGAGTGATGAGGTTGAGCCCATAAGTGTATATGGAGCTTCTAAGCTTGCAGGTGAAGAGCGTATTGCTTCTGTATTGGATCAATTCTTTATTTTCAGAACTTCCTGGTTATATTCAGAATTCGGACATAATTTCTATAAAACCATTCTCAAAAAAGCTGAAGAGAATGCAGAATTGAATATTACCACCACTCAGATGGGTACTCCTACCAACGCCAATGATCTTGCCCATTATGTTCTGAACATTATTGAATCTGGATCACAGAACTTCGGAATTTATAATTTTAGCAATCAGGGGGAGGCGACATGGTATGACTTTGCTTTAGAAATTCTCAGTTATTCCGGAAAATTAGATCAGGTAACATTGAATAAAACCGGTTTTTTTAAGACCTTGGCAGAGAGACCTGAGTATAGCGTGCTTTCAAAAGATAAGGCAATGCAAAACTTTGGTCCCATTAAAGGCTGGAAAGAGAGTCTTCATAAATTAATAGATGAAAATCCTTCTATTCCGGATCAAGTATAAACTATATGGCTAAAAGAATTTTAATTACCGGGGCAGCAGGATTTTTAGGTTCTCACCTTTGCGACCGCTTTATAAAGGAAGGTTTTGAGGTTATTGGAATGGATAACCTTATTACGGGTGACCTTAGAAATATTGAACACCTCATTAAACTGAAAAATTTCGAATTCCATCATCATGATATAACGAAATTTGTTCACGTAGCCGGCAAGCTTGATTATATACTTCATTTTGCATCGCCTGCGAGCCCTATAGATTATCTAAAAATTCCTATCCAGACCTTGAAAGTAGGCTCAATAGGTACTTTACACTGTTTGGGGCTGGCAAAAGAAAAGAATGCGAGAATACTTATTGCATCAACTTCTGAAGTCTATGGAGATCCATTGGTACATCCTCAGAATGAAGAGTATTACGGGAATGTTAATGCAATTGGCCCCAGAGGTGTTTATGATGAAGCCAAGCGTTTTCAGGAATCTATAACCATGGCCTACCACAGGTTTCATGGACTGGAAACCCGGATCGCCAGGATCTTTAATACGTACGGCCCGCGCATGAGACTTAATGATGGCAGGGTTATACCCGCCTTTATTGGTCAGGCCTTAAGAGGGGAGGACCTTACTGTGTTCGGGGATGGTTCACAAACCCGTTCCTTTTGTTATGTAGACGATCAGGTAGAGGGTATTTACCGGTTATTGCTCAGCGATTTTTCTGACCCTGTGAATATTGGAAACCCCAATGAAATTAGTATCCTGGATTTTGCAAAAGAGATCATTAATCTCACAGGAACAGATCAGAAGATCATCTTTAAAGAGCTACCTCAGGACGATCCTTTACAAAGACAACCAGATATTTCCAGGGCCCGGGATATTCTAAACTGGGAGCCTCAGGTTTCCAGGGAAAAGGGGATGAAGATTACCTATGAGTACTTTAGAAGTCTTAGTGCCGAGGAACTTCAAAAAAGGGAGCATAAAGATTTTTCAGAACATATAAGAAGATAGGCATGGAAAGCAACAGAGTGGTTTCAGTGATAATGCCTGCTTATAATTCAGCGCAATATATTTCTGAAGCTATAGAATCTGTTATTGCCCAAACTTATACTAGATGGGAATTAATAATAATAGATGACGCTTCGCGCGATCACACAAATAATATCATTCAGGATTTCGCAAAGAAGGATACCCGAATAAAATTCCTCTGGAACTCTACTAATCTGGGCACCCATCATACCAGAAACAAGGGAATTGAAGCCGCTGAGGGAGACTTTATAGCTTTTTTGGATGCAGATGACCAATGGAAACCCCAAAAGCTCCAAAAGCAGGTCGATTTGCTTGTGCAGGGCAATACCGCAGCATGTTTTGCCAGCTATGATCTTATTGCAGAAAATGGAGAGGCTTTGCGTAAACAGGTTCAGGCACTTCCGGTACTTACTTACGAAAAGTTATTGAAGGCAAATTATGTAGGAAATCTAACAGGGATCTATAACGCGAAGCTTTTGGGTAAGATCTATAATCCCGAAATAGCCAAAAGACAGGATTGGGCCATGTGGCTTAAAGTGATAGAAGAAGGCGGACCTATGGAGGGAATTCAGGAATCACTAGCTATATACAGGCAAAGAAAAGATTCTATTTCTCGTAATAAACTGGAAATGATTAGATATAACTTCAACGTTTATCATAAGATTCTAGGTTTCGATTTAATATCCAGCTTATGGAAAATGCTGATCTTCCTGAACGAGCAGCTGTTTGTAAAGCCTAAACAGGTGAAGACTATTCCAGTAGAGAAGTAAATTGTTTTAACTTTCCGCTGCGGCTGCGTTTAAGAATATCCTTTCTTTCAAAATAGATACGGAGATTTTTCCCTACATAGGTTGCCACAGCATCCAGTATCCGGTCTTTTTGATCAGGTGAAAGTTCAATTACACTTACATACTCAATCTTGAACTCATCAATGGCGGTTTGAATAATGATAAATTCTTTAATGTTCCCATTATCCTCAATAATCGTTTTGGTAACATAATAAAAAGTTAGTCCGGGAACCACTTTTCCGTCAGGAAGTCTTGCTATGTCATTGGTTCTGCCAATAAGTTTCTCCAAAATTGGTTTTTTGAGCGTACTATTGGTTGAAAGGCAGCCAATATCACCAATGTCATAGCGAATCATAGGATGAGCCTTATTATAGAGGGAGGTAATGACCACACGGCCTTCTTCGCCATATGGCAAAATATTATCTTCCTCATCCAGTATCTCTATATACAGGTCTTCAGAATTTACTATCCAGTGATTTTCAGAATCTTCAAAGGCAATCAATCCCACTTCACTGGCCCCATATTCGTTAATAACAGGGACTCCAATTGCTTCTTCTATGAGCTCTTTATCCCTGATGAACAGCCTTTCTGAAGTTACTATGCATAATTTAAGGCTGGGACAAAGATCTTTTAAGACAATATCTTTATCCTTCAGGAATCTCGCAAAAAGAACGATAGCGCTGGTATATCCATTGAGATAATTGAAATCAGATTTTTTAAATCGCTCAAGAAATGCGGCCATCTTCTTTTCGCTGAGGTCAAAAATATTGAACCTCCGCCGCAGGCTTATCCTGTCCTTGATACGTTCCTGAACGTTCCCGAAAAAATCCAGAGGTATGCCATAGAATCTTGCCTGTAAAGACTTATTAAGATCTATATCATACCAGTTATACCGGTCTTGAAAACCCGCCCAGCTTAAAGCATGTGCAAATCTATTCTTGGCAAAAATAAAGGGATGACCACTACTGCCCGAGGTTTTACCTATGTACGCCGTCTTTGTATTATAAGTATCGCTTAGACGTTCTTTTAGAGGTTGCTGAAGGTCAGTCTTCTTCATTATAGGCACTTTAGCCCAGTTATCAAAACCATCCCAGTTGAAGAATTCCCTGTAAAAACTATTGTGTTGAATATGATAATCTATAATTGAATTTCTTCGTTTTCGCTGAAAGTCTGCGTACTGATCTTCAGGAATATTCCTGATTTTTTCCAGCGTTCGCTGCGCCTTTCTTATCGGGAATTTATTTAACTGCAGTGAAATTTTGAACCAATCCAAGGGCAGGGAAGCTTTTTTAACGAATTTATTCGTGCTTCAATTTACAAACAATTATTTTTGATGCAATATTAAAATCCACAACTAATGAATATTCTAATCCTTGGCTCCGGGGGCCGTGAACATACTTTCGCTTATAAGATCGCTCAAAGCAGTAAATGTGACAAGCTATATGTGGCTCCGGGAAATGCAGGAACTGCAGAGATCGCAGTAAATCTCGATCTAAACCCTATAGATTTTGCTGCGGTGGGTAAAACGGCTTTGGAGAAGAATATAGAAATGATCGTTGTAGGACCTGAGGATCCTTTGGTGAAAGGTATCGTAGATTTTTTTGCCGACGACGACAGGTTAAAAAATATCCAGATAATAGGGCCATCAAGCCGTGGGGCATTGCTGGAGGGTAGTAAGGAACGGGCAAAAGAATTTATGGCAATGCATAATATTCCCACCGCTGCCTATGAAAGTTTCAGTTTTGAAAGCCTTGATGCCGGAAAAAACTTTCTAGAAACCCTCAAACCACCTTATGTTTTAAAGGCAGATGGACTCGCAGCCGGGAAAG
>JAHELO010000099.1 GCA_024644145.1 Christiangramia sp. | reverse complement strand
TATTACAGCTTTCTTAAACCGGCGGCAAATATAATAATTAGTTTAAGATTAAATTTTTAAAAGCAATTCACGTATCTCACTTAGCATCATTCCTGTTGCTCCCCACACTACGTGCCCATTCAGACTGTAGGCGGGAACCTCAATTTCTCTGGCATAAGAAGTACTCAAATTTTCGGTGATGATACTGTTCTCATTTAAAAAATCACTTAGCCTGACTTCCAGGATCTTTTCCACCTCGCTCTCCTGGGGGACCAGGGTAGGCGTTTGATGCAAAATGCCTACATAAGGTTGCACCCAGAAATTGGAAGGCGGTATATAAAGCCGTGTTAATTTTTTAATCACTTCAATATCTTTTTGAGGTATTCCAACCTCTTCTTCGGTCTCTCTTAAAGCGGTATCCTCCAGGCTTGTGTCAATTTCCTCCACTCTCCCACCCGGAAATCCTACCTGATTAGAATGTACCCCTTTATAGGTCTTTCTAAGGATGAGCACCAATCGCGTATGCAATTCTATATCTGGATAAAAAACAGCCATTACACCAGCATGCTGCGGATTTCGCTGAGACATATCTATTTCCCTAAGCTCATTTATCCTGATAAGCGGTGCCAGTTTCCTGTGAGCAGCTTCTCCGGGTAGCGGCATTTTTTTTAACTTTGAAATCCTGTTTTTAAAAATTTCAAATTCCATGTTCAAGCAGTTCTCTTTAACGGCAATTTTTTTTATTCTCCTTTTCGCAAGTTGTGAAGATAAGCAAACTTCCAAAAAGGGTGAGGTAGCTTCCCGGGAAGAATTAAAGGCTCAGCGAATTGAAGATTCCATACAGAGGGCACGGGATAGTATTTTCCAGCTGCGTAAAAAAGAACTGGCTGCTAAAGAAAAAGAAAGCAAAATAGAACAAAATCCTATGTTCCCAATTGCGCAGGAAGAATTGATCCCTACCCTTACCGATTATGGCAATAATAACATTGAAAACAGGGTAAGGATCAAAACGAAATTTGGGAATATAGATGTACAGCTATATCGCGATACCCCATTACACCGGGCAAATTTTATAATGCTGGTTAAAAATGAATATTTCAACGATACCTTTTTTCACCGGGTTGCTCCAGGTTTTGTGATACAGGGTGGTAATGCCGATAATCAGTCTACCGCAAGCATGCGTGGCGATGTTGGAAATTATCTAATACCCAGCGAATTTGAAGCGGGACACAAACATCACTATGGAGCCTTTTCGGCAGCAAAATATTCTGAACAAAACGTTAGTAAGGCCTCTTCGCCATTTGAGTTCTTTATTGTTATGGATAAAGGAGGTACTCCGCACCTGGATAATGATCACACCGTTTTTGGCAAAGTAATAAGCGGTATGGAAGTAGCTGAAAAAATTGCTCAGGTTAAGACGGGAGATTCAGAATGGCCTATCAATAATGTGGAAATGGATATCGAGATCCTTAAATAATTATTGCCGGGTATAATAGTTATAATCTTTGATTACCCTTTGCACGAAATCTACAGGTCTTTCTTCATTTTTTACATCCAGTAACTCACATAGCTTCTCGCTTAGGGTAAGAATGATATGATGCTGACCCTGTCGTCTGGCTTTTTGAAAAATGTTCTTAATTTCCTGGATATCCATATCATCTAAGACCGTAACCTGAGGGTATTTTGGTGTATAATCCTCGGGGATATCTGCAACCAGCGTATTATCTATATTAAGTTTTTTCCTTTCTGAAATCACGGTTGTACCCGCAGCAATGTCTCCAAGTCTCTGGCCTTTGCCATTTAAAAGAATGGTTACTACCGCCACACCCCCGCTGGTAAGGCTAATATCTATGATCCTAAGCAACCATCGAATGAGATAATGTGAAAATTGCGGCCTGGAACCGTCCTTTCTTACAACCTTGATATTCACCACTGCTTTCCCGGGAGTTCTGCCATCCCAGAAGGTTTCCCAGATAAGGTAATATAAAAACGCCGGCAAACCCAGCACCAGGTAATACATCATCTCACTACTGCTGTTATCAAGACCGGCCATGATTAGGGTGGCTATTACTATGTAAATGACGATAATAGCCAGATCTACTATAAAAGCAAGGATGCGCTCCCCAATTCCCGCCACATTCTGTTCTATACTAATATTTTGAGCGGTTTCAATTTGAAAGTTATCCATTAAATATGTTACTTTGGGTTATATTCAATTTACAATGCGCGAGGCTGCTTTTGTCAGGCAAAATAAAGATAAATGGGTTAAGTACGAAAGTCTCCTCCTGAATAATAGAACACTTCCCCCAGACAGACTTTCAGATATCTATGTAGAGATTAGCGACGATCTAAGTTATTCCAAAACCTTTTACCCAAAAAGTAACACAACAAAATATCTTAACGGTCTGGCTTCGGCTGCCCATCAACAGATCTACCGAACTAAAAAGGAATCTGGCAACAGGCTTCTTAATTTTTTTCTCAAAGATTTCCCGGCAGGATTTTATAAACACCAAAAGTTATTGTTGCTAAGCTTTCTGATTTTTGCTGGCTTTAGCCTTATTGGGGCCTATAGCGCATTTTCAGATGCTGCATTTGTACGGTCAATACTTGGAGATGCCTATGTGAACATGACCCTGGATAATATCGCCAATAACGATCCCATGGCTGTTTATAAAGAAATGACAGAGACAGATATGTTCCTGGGAATCACTTTAAATAATATAAAAGTTTCCCTTATGGCTTTTTCCCTGGGCACCCTGGCCGGGATTGGTACTATATTCATGCTCATGCAAAATGCCATAATGCTCGGAAGTTTCCAGTATTTCTTTTACGATCAGGGGTTATTATGGGAATCGGCAAGAACCATCTGGATTCATGGAACCATTGAAATATCGGTGATTATCGTGGCCGGATGTGCAGGCCTGGTGGTAGGAAAAAGCATCCTTTTTCCCGGCACTTATTCCAGATTAAAGTCTTTCAGCATAGGCATAAAAGAAGGATTAAAGATCGTGCTTAGCACCATCCCATTTTTTATAATTGCCGGTTTTCTGGAAGGCTTCGTAACTCGAATTACCAGTATGCCAGACCCGGTGGCGATTATGATCATCATAAGCTCCCTGCTTCTTATACTGTTTTATTATGTTTATTATCCTTTATACCTCCTAAAAAGAACTACCCATGAACCCAGAAATAATTCAATTTAAACAAGAGCGTGAACTTGGAGAAATACTAAGTGTAACCTTTAAATTTCTAAGGCAGAACTACAAGGCAGCAGGTAAGATCTTTATTAAGATAGTTGGGCCGGCATTCCTTCTTTTAATAGCAGCCGTTACTTATTATTCCTGGTCTACTTTTGGAACTTCAATCTTCGGGACAGGCGGGTTGGAAGGTTCAGACTTTATTCTGTCTTTTGGTTTAATGATTCTGGCGTATTTACTTTATGTGACTACGATGACCGGGACAATTTACCATATCATATCATCTTATATCAATAACAATGGCAGGATACTACCAGCTGAAGTGACATCAGGCATGAAGTCAGATTTTGGTAAACTCCTGGTCTTAACATTAGTGGCATGGATCCTGATATTTGCCGGGATGATACTCTTTATAATCCCTGGCATCTATCTTTTTGTACCTCTTAGCCTCACCACCGCGACCCTTGTGTTTAGAAGAGAAGGAATTATGGAAAGTATTTCAGCCTCGTTCCAACTGATAAAAGAAAATTGGTGGATGACCTTTGCCAGTCTACTATGTATAGCATTGATTGTATATTTAATTAGCCTGGTCTTTCAGTTACCCGCCATCATATTTTTCCTGTTCCGCGCATTTATTGTTGCCAGTGAAGGTTCCGCAGCCAATCCTGCAGATCTGCTGGGGCCGGGATATATTTTCATAAATATCTTCACCTCGACGGTTCAATATATTATTTACAGCATAACTCCTGTTGGCGTGGCATTCGTATACTTTAACCTGAATGAAAAGCAAAATTTTACCGGTACCTATGAAACCATCCAGAATCTGGGAAATAACAAACAGATTTGAAAAAGGCTATTCTTATTTTTCTTCTTTGCTTCTACTGCGGAAAATGCTATCTGCAGGAAGAAGAAGCACTTTCTAACTATCCTGTGTTATATGATAAAACCACCGGGCTTACTCCCGTGGAGTTTAACAGAGACCATATAGATACGTATAAAAATCAGGAAGAATTTGAATATCTAACCACCGCTGAAAGTGATAACTGGTGGAGTAGATTTAAGAGATGGATCAATTTAAAATACCGGCAGTTTCTTAACTGGCTCTTTGGAGATTATAGTCCAAACTCATTTGTAGGTTTTTTAATAGAAGTAATCCCGTTTATTTTATTGCTTTTGTTCCTGGGGCTTCTAATCTGGCTGTTTTCCCGATTAAACCCCGGTGAGAGGATTTTACGAAGCCCTAGACAAAATGAAGTCTTTTTCAGTGAAGAAGAAGAACTGGTAAAAAATGAGGACCTGCCTTCACTCATTAAAAAAGCCATTCAAAACGGTGAGTTCAGGCTGGCTGTACGTTATTATTATTTAAATGAACTGCGAAAATTAGATGAACTGCATTTTATAAAATATGAATATCAAAAAACCAATAAAGACTATTCAGAAGAAATAAAAGATAAGACCTTACGGAAACATTTTTTTGAGATCACAAAGTTGTATGAATTTATCTGGTATGGCAGCTTCCAGGTTTCTGAAACAGATTTTAAACTGGTGGAAAAAGGTTTTATAAGAATGGAAAAAGTATTAAACGCTACGGGCAATGAATAGTACCTATAAAATAGCATTAGGCTTGTTCCTTTTACTGGTGGTTTCCCTTGCATGGTTGGAAAGCAACGAACCGGAACCTATTAACTGGACTCCCAGTTTCACTGCTAAAGATAAGATCCCGCTGGGGGCTTATGTTTTTTATGAAAGCTGGGAAAACAGCTCACCTGATTCCATCATTAAAATTAAAATCCCACCTTATGAGTACCTGAATGACGATCCTCAAACCGGCACCTATTTTTTCCTGAACAATAAGGTGAATTTTGATAACAAGGAACTTGATGATTTACTCAATTGGATCTCCCGGGGGAATACTCTTTTTATTTCTGCGTATGATTTTGGGAACAACCTGAAAGACACACTGAACATAAAGATGGAATCATATATAAGCCAGGATGGTTTCAGGTCTAACCCTAAACTTAACCTGGTAAACCCTGAGCTTAAATTCCAAAATGCCCTGGAATTTGACCAGGACCTGCCTGCATTATATTTCAGTAAAATTGATACTACCAATAACAAGATACTGGGTACGGCAAGCTTTGGAATAAAACCCGAAGAAAAAGTCAATTTCATAAAAGTAACTTTTGGAGAAGGAGAGATCTTTTTACACTCAACCCCTCAGGCATTTAGTAACTATTTTTTACTTAAAAATGACAATTACAGGTATGCGGAAGCAGTATTAGCATACCTTACCGGACGTCCCATTCTATGGGATGCTTATTACAAAGCCGGTAAAACTTTTTTCAGCTCCCCACTGTATATATTGCTTAATAACCGTCCGCTTAAGTGGGCCTATTATTTTGTGATTATCACTGCCATCCTCTTTGTAATTTTTGAAGGAAAACGTAAACAAAGGGCTATCCCGGTAGTTGAACCTCCGGTTAACAGGTCTTATGAGTTTTCTGAAACCATAGCTCAACTATATATGGAACAGGGAAAATATCACGAACTTGGTCTTAAAAAAATATCTTTATTTATGGAGTTCATAAGATCTAAATACAGGCTTAATACAGATAATATTAACGAACAGTTTTACAGGGATCTTGCCGGGAAAAGTGAAAAATCAATTGAGGATACGAAGAGACTTTTTGAAAGCATCACTAAATATCAAAATTCGCAGGAAACTGATAAAAGTGGTTTTTACGAACTTACCACAACTATAAATTCATTTAAGAAGTATGGATAATAAAGAAATGAACTCCGGAGATGAGGAGATAAAATTCGAGAACAGGATCCCACTTGAAGGCTTACAAACATCTGTCTCCAACCTAAAAGATCAAATTTCTAAAGTGATAGTGGGTCAGGAAAATTTTGTGGAGCTATTAATCGTTGGACTTTTATCTAATGGTCATGTATTAATTGAAGGCGTTCCAGGGGTAGCCAAGACCATAACCGCAAAGCTTTTCGCTAAGTGCCTGCAAACCGGATTCAGCAGGGTTCAGTTTACGCCCGATCTTATGCCTAGTGATGTACTGGGTACTTCGGTCTTTAATATGAAGAGTTCAGAATTTGAATTTAAGAAAGGTCCCGTTTTTTCAAATATTATCCTGATAGACGAAATAAACC
>JAHELO010000098.1 GCA_024644145.1 Christiangramia sp. | reverse complement strand
CCATTACCTGAAGACTATTATCAAAGAATTTATCCCAGATGGCTTTTCTTATACCCTCAAAACTTCCAAAATGTTTATAGAAGTCCTGCTCTGTGATCATGTTTTCTTTCGCAAATTTATATACGCTTTTTGGCGTTCTTTCGTGCTCCAGCACATAGTCCATATATATGGCGATTAATTTATCTGCATTAGGCGCCTTCTTCACTTTACTATTTCCAGTTGTCTTAGCCATAATTATTTATTTCTATCAAAAATAATATTTTGTTTACTTTTTAAAGAAAATGTTTAAACAAAGTTTTGTTAAATATTACTACTTCAAAATGCAGATTCTTAGACGTGGAGGCTGGCATATAATTACAAAGCGTGTCAGTTTGACAGCTAATCACTAATGGTATTTTTTTTGAAAACAGGAGAGTGAATCAAAACTAAAATTATACATATGGCAACCGGAAAAATAAATGTATCTGTTGAAAACATTTTTCCGCTCATCAAGAAGTTTTTATACAGTGATCATGAAATCTTTTTGAGGGAGCTTATATCAAATGCAACCGATGCTACTCTTAAGTTAAAACATTTAAGCAGCCTTGGTGAAGCCGAGGTGGAATATGGCAACCCAGTTATCGAGGTAAAGGTAGATGAGAAGAAAAAGACTCTTCACATCATAGACCAGGGAATTGGGATGACCAAAGAAGAAGTAGAAAAATACATTAATGAAGTTGCATTCTCTGGCGCAGAAGAGTTTTTAAATAAATATAAAGACTCTGCAAAGGATAGTGGAATCATCGGACATTTTGGCCTTGGTTTCTATTCAGCATTTATGGTGGCAAATAAGGTAGAAATCATAACCAAGTCACATAAAGATGAGCCTGCTGCTCACTGGATATGTGAGGGGACTACTGAGTTCACTTTAGAGGGTGCAGACAAGAAAGAGCATGGAACTGAAGTTATTCTTCATATAAATGAGGATGACAAAGAATTCCTGGAAGAAAATCGTATCCAGGATCTTTTGGTGAAGTATAACAAGTTTATGCCTATCCCAATTAAGTTTGGTACTAAAGAAGAGACCCTTCCTCTTCCTGAAGATGCTAAGGAAGATGCAAAACCAGAGACCAGAACAGTTGATAATATCATAAATAATCCTGAACCGGCCTGGACCAAACAACCTACAGATCTAGATGAAAAAGATTATAATGAATTTTATCGTGAACTGTATCCTATGCAGTTTGAGGAACCTTTATTCCACATTCATCTGAATGTAGATTATCCGTTTAATCTTACCGGTATTCTGTATTTCCCGAGAATGGCTCAGGATATGAACATTCAGAAAGATAAAATTCAGCTATATCAAAACCAGGTTTTCGTAACAGATAATGTTGAAGGGATTGTACCGGAATTCCTTACTATGTTAAGAGGGGTAATAGATTCTCCGGATATTCCGCTGAATGTATCACGTTCTTATCTGCAGGCAGACGGAGCCGTAAAAAAGATCTCAAGTTATATTACCAGAAAGGTAGCAGACAAGCTTAAGAGCTTGTTCAATAATAACCGTGAGGATTTTGAAAAGAAATGGAACGATATTAAGATCGTTATAGAATACGGAATGCTTACCGAAGATAAATTCTTTGAGAAGGCAGATAAATTCGCGCTATATCCTACTACCGAGAACGAATACTTTACGTTTGAAGAACTGGAAGAAAAGATCAAAGAAAACCAGACCGATAAAGATGGAAATATGGTTGTTCTTTATGCTTCTAACGAGAATGAGCAGCATAGCTACATAGAAGCAGCCAAGGATAAAGGATATAAAGTACTGTTGCTTGATTCTCCAATCGTTTCACACCTATTGCAGAAACTGGAAACTTCTAAAGAGAAGATTTCCTTTGTAAGAGTAGATTCAGATCATGTAGATAACCTGATCAAGAAGGATGATGAAAAGATCTCTAAACTTTCAGAGGAAGAAAAAGAAAAACTGAAAGCAGATTTTGAAAAGGTGATCCCGTCTGAAAAGTATACGATTCAACTTGAAGCTATGGACAGTACTGCTGCCCCATTGATCATTACCCAGCCGGAATTTATGAGAAGGATGAAAGAGATGCAGCAAACCGGTGGTGGTGGAATGTTTGGAATGGGCAATATGCCAGAGATGTACAACCTTGTGGTAAACACAAATCACGAGCTTATAAACACCATTCTAAGCACCAAAACCGAAAAGAAACAGCAACGGCTTATCAAGCAATCTTTAGACCTGGCAAGACTATCCCAGAACCTGCTAAAAGGTGAGGAACTTACTGCCTTTATCAAGAGAAGTTTTGATATGGTAAAATAGAAGATTATCCTCTATATAATAAAAACCGCTTTCCCATGGGAAGCGGTTTTTTATTGAAGTCTTATTTCTTTTGTACTTTTCAAAAAAAAGCCATGAATAAACTTAGTCTCCTTATAGTATTTTTAATTATTGCCAGTTGTAAAAATAATACCAGTGAAGAAAAAATACCTGTAGAACCAAATAGCGGGATAGGTAATGGAGCAACCCCACCCCCCGTTCTATCCTTCTCAGAAAATATTGAAGAAGCTCATAACAAAACAGCCTTTATGAATAAGGAAGCTGTTTCATTTGATATTAATTTATCTTTTGGAGGTAAACCAAGACTTCAAGGTAAAGTGAGCATGACTACGAATTCTACAAGGGTGCGTCTGGACAAAGCTGATGGTACCACCATATTCTATGATGGTGACATGGTCGCCATGACCCCGGATACCGCCAGTATAAAAGGAACGAGATTTGATATTTTCACATGGCAGTATTTCTTTGCCATGCCTTTTAAACTAACAGATCCCGGCACAGTATGGGAGAAACAAAAAGACCGTAAAATAGACAGTATCAGTTATCAAACGGCTAAGCTAAGTTTTCAGTCAGATATTGGTGATTCCCCAGATGATTGGTATATCGTATACAAAGACAATAAGACGAACAGGTTAAAAGCTGCGGCCTATATTGTAACCTTTAGTAAAGAAAAAGATAAAGCTGAAGAGGATCCCCATGCTATCGTTTATGCTAACTATCAAACTATAGATAATATTCCTTTTGCCACAAGTTGGACTTTCCATAACTGGAATTATGAATCTGGACTAGGTGAGCAACTTGGGAAAGCCAGCATTACTAATATAAAATTCTTCGATCCCGAAGAAAGTTATTTTAATGCACCAGGAAATGCAAAAAAAGTAAATATGTAGATGCTAAATTTCTTCTGAAACCTTATTTATACTCAGATGCTTGTATACGATCTGGTAGAATTGCTGTACATCATAAGGCTTAATAATGATCCCGCTCATTCCAGCTGTCTGTATTTCCTCACGAATCTCTTCTACCTCAACGGCCGTTAAAGCCAGGATTGGAATGTTTTTATTGAACTTCCTGATTTCTTTAGAAGCTTCCAGACCTGAAATGCCCGGCATGTTTACGTCCATCAAAATTAAATCATAATCCTCCTTCTTAACCATTTCTATAGCCTGATGACCATCTCCGGCTACCTCACATTCAAAATCCTTCTTTTCCAGAATTCTTTTGGTAACTACCTGGTTAATTCTGTTATCGTCTACGATAAGTATCTTTCTTTTTTCTGAATCGTCAAATACTTGAGATTCTTCAATCATTAACGGCGATTCTTTAAAGGAATCATCGATATCAAATGTAATTGTAAAATTAAAAGATGAGCCTTCGCCTTCTTTACTTTCGAGGTTAATCTTAGAATTAAACAACTTCAACAGCCTTTTTACAATTGGAAGTCCCAATCCGGTACCCTGGTAATTATAATTGGAATTCTCCAACTGGGAAAATTCTTCAAAAATCACTTTCTTTTTGCTTTCAGGTATGCCTGGGCCATCATCCTTTATTTCAAAATAAATTTTGGATTTGCCATCTAACGAACCGGCCTGCTGCGCTATAATATGAATATTTCCTCGCTCGGTGAATTTCATGGCATTTCCTACCAAATTCATGAGAATTTGAGAGAGCCTAACCGGATCACCTATAAGATATGGCGGGATTTTTTCATCTATATTAAGATGAATTTTATTCATGTTCTGCACCCTGGTAAATTCAAAACTATTAACGATGCTGTTCATGAGATCAGTTAAACTGAAAGATACATTTTCCAGTTTCACTTCGTTAGACTCCATTTTATTCATCTGGAGCACATCATTTATAAGAGCCAGTAAATAATCTGCCGAAAATTTGAGCGATTTAAGATCTCCTTTATGTTTATCTAAACTTTTATCTTCCAGCAACAAGGAAGTAAGACCTATAACACCATATAACGGAGTTCTAATCTCATGGCTTACCGTGCTGAAAAATCGGGTTTTTAATAGAGATAATCGCTCTGCCTCTACCTTGGCATCTCTGAACTGGACGTTTTTAACTTTCAGTTTTTCGATCAGGTTCTGGCGGTCACGATTTACTTTATACAGGAAAACCAGGATAAAAATCATTCCTACAGAAGAAAAGATCATTACAACTACCTTCTCTTTAGATTTCTGAATAATATCATGCTGATACTTCTGTTCCCGCTCGGCAATTAAAAGATCTTTTTTGTACTGATTGAGTTTATACCTTGCATTAGCGATCTCTGTTTGCTTCAGTTTCTCGCCTTCAAAAACCCTGGAATTGTAGTCTACGAATTTTTCTTTGGCTTTATATGCGGCTTCGAAATCGCCTTTACGAGCGAGCATTTTAGAATATTCATCATAAGATTCGGCTGCGTTTAGATACAAACTATCTTCCTCAACCAAACGAATGGAATTCTTGAAATAATCCTCTGCTATATCATAATTTCTTTCATAAGAGTGATACCTGCCATGCATCATATAGATTAGCGAGTAGAAATAATCTGAATCCTTTAGAGGCTCTGCACTCGCCTCACTTAAGGAATCCATAATTTCGAGGGATTCTTTAAGGTATGGATATGCCCTTTCGTAATCCTTCCTGTCAAGATAGGTCCAGCCTATATTTAATTTTGGAGCAACCAGTTCAAAGGGAGCACCTATTCTATTAGCTATGCTTATAACCTTGTTATAATATGCAATACCTTTTTCTACAGTAGCCGGAATCTCAGAATATATATTTCCCAGGTTATTATAAGAATGCATCAATAAAGTATCATTCTTACTTAATTGTGCATATTCCAGACCAAATGTATAATTTATTCGAGCACGGGCACTATCCTTTTGATCTAAATAAACATGACCCAGGGAATTGTATGCCTTGGAAACAAAATAATAATCATCATTAACCTTTGCATTGTCCAAAAGCCTATGTGCCTGCTCAATAGCCTGCTCATAGTGATACTTATCCATATGATCAATCACTTTCGCGGAGATGACCCTAAGGGAGTCTCTGGAAATAGATTCCGCAGATTGGGATTGGCAGATGCTCCAGGTAAGAAAGCACACCAAAAAGTTTAGAAAATAATTTCCTTTCAAAGAAAACAGGTTAATAGTTAGATTTCGGGCGTTGAAAATACTCTAATTAAAGTACTTACACAACAAATATTTTAAAACTATAGTCTTTTTAACAAATCACTTTTCAATATAAATTCCTTTATCTTACACGAAAATATATATAAATGATCTTCCCCTGGCATCTTTATTTAATGGCAGCTATTTATATGATTGCAGGAGTTTTCCACTTCTTGAAGCCTAAAATCTATATGAGAATAATGCCGAAATATCTCCCGGCACATAAACTTCTTGTTTATGTAAGTGGTATTGCAGAGATCATACTTGGAATTTCCCTGTGTATACCGCAAACAAAGGACCTCGCGGCCATTGGGATCATCTTAATGTTGCTGATATTTCTACTGGTTCATTTTTATATGTTATCTTCGAATAAAGCCGCAGCCGGTTTCCCACAATGGATTTTAATAGTAAGAATTCCCTTACAATTTATTCTGATTTACTGGGCATGGTTTTATTTAAGATATTGATCGATGGGGGAAAATTTGAGACTAAAAAACGCAGAGCTAATCTACTTTCCTGACTTTTTAAAAACCGATGAAGCAAATCATCATCTGGATACCCTATTACATTTGGACAGCTGGAAACATGAAAAGATCAAATTATTTGGGAAAGAAATCTTACAACCAAGGCTAACGGCGTTTTTCGGCGATCCGGGTACAGCTTACACTTACTCCGGTCTTAGGATGAAACCTATATCCTTTACCGGGGAGCTTAATGAACTAAGAAAAAAATGCGAAGATTTCGCGGGAGCAGAATTCAATGTATGTTTGGCAAATTTATACCGGGATGGTGCTGACAGTATGGGCTGGCATTCCGATGACGAAAAG